>RFJG01000032.1 GCA_003694965.1 Methanobacteriota archaeon
GCAAGTGCTCCTAACTACCGTATCTCTTTTACTATTTTATAGAAGATGCTAGGCTCCATGTGCTCACATCCGAGCTCGCGGGCCAGCTTCACTATGCCCTCATCAGCAGTAACTATAGCTGCATCCAACTCCTTACACAATATTACTGCTTCAAAATCTTCCTTGCTATCTACTATGCCAGTGCGGAGAGCCTCCCTATACTTTTCCCTAAGGCTTTTGATGTCTTGGGAGCTTGCTTTTTCTTTTTTGGCAAACTCCTCAGCTATCCTAAGGCCCTTGTTTATCCTCCCTCTGAAATCCTCTATGAACGAGTATATTATTGCTGCTGGCACATATGTGGAGTAGAGGTTGGGAGCCTTTATCCTAACATATGGAGAGAGCTCATCCAAGTTATCCAAGAAATGCGACATCTCCTTGTATATAGATGGAGAGATATATACCTCTGCCTTGCTTTTTTTGAGCAACGTTGCGAGCTTCTTGACAGCTGCTTTGCTATTCCTCGCAAAACCCTCCGTGGATGCTGGGTTCACAAAAACGCTTGTATCGAGAACAAACCTCCTCATGAGCCACTATAAGGTTGGGAGCGTTTATAAATCTTCTACTGCCCCTCACTCATAATAAAGACTCTCCTCTCCTTGTTGTCGAGCCTCGCAAAACCCTTCCTCTCAAATTGTATTATGTTTCCCTCTTCTATATTGAGAGCTGCTTTCTCAACAGTTGCCTTGCTCTTCTTTAAACTCTCTTTGTTAAAACTGCCATCCTCGTTGAGAGGCTTACTAACTCTCCACAACTCCACCTCTTCTCTTTCTTCTCCTATCCATTGGAGTTTGGGCAAGCCCTTCCTCTCTTCCTCAACTGTTGAGAGTTTCTTAGCTTCCTTCTCAACCCTGAATGTGCCCAGACCTTTGAGCCTAACTACCTCTCCATCCTCCAATGACTCCCAGTCGCTTCTCTCTACCAATACAGATGTACCAACAATAATAGCCCTTGTTTCGGATGAGTCTGGCTTTTTTTGCACCTCCACTATATCTGGAACATCTCCCTCAACAGCTATTTCTATGCCATCCTCAACCATGAAATACCTCTCACTTCTCTTGTCAAGGACTTTCCTGTTCTCTTTCAACAGTATGGAGAGGTCTGCTGGGTTCTCCTGTTTGCCGAGCCCAAAACTTAACGAGAACCTTCTTAGGGCTTCTGCAACTATGCCTCTCCTCTTCATCCCCCTTATCGTCAAGAGCCTTGGGTCATCCCAACCCTGTACAAGGCCTTCCTCTACGAGCTTCCTCATATCTCTCTTACTTATTGGGTAGCCGGGCACAGACAGCCTAGATATGTGTATTAACTCTATGTCTGGGAGAGATAAGTCATTAAGCAGCGATTTGTAGAGTTCACCTCTCAACTCATATTCCTTACTCCTTATGGCGTGCGTTATTCCCTCCTTGCTATCCATGACAACAACAGCGAGGTCATAGGAGGGCCACACAACATAGCTGCTACCTTTCCTGTAATGCTCCCTACTTATTATCCTTGCTAATGAGGGATCCCTCATAGTTGTGTTCTTACTCTCCATATCTCCGACATACCTGAGAAGGGCCTCCCCATCTCCATACTCTCCAGAGAGCATCTTCTCAAATTCCTCCATATTCTTTTCTTTGCTAGCTTTTCTGTGCTCGCAAGCCTTACCAGCTCTCCTATTCCCTGTTATCTCTTCTTTACTGCATTTGCACACATATGCTTTCCCCTTATTTATTAGTTCCTTAGCTCTCTCGTATATTAGTTCCATGTTATCAGATGTATGGCTTGTTGACGAGGGCTCTATGCCGAGCCACTCAATATCCTCCTTTATGGCTTCCTCATACTCAGCCTTGCATTTTTCTGGATTGGTGTCATCTATCCTCAATACCATCCTGCCACTGTAATTAATAGCACCTTCATAGTTTATGGAGGCTGCCTTGGCATGCCCTATGTGGAGATAGCCGGATGGCTCTGGCGGAAAGCGAGTTACAACTGCTCCTTCCTTGGCATTGGGCAACCTTATGACGCGCTCCTCCTTTACTTTCTCTTTTTTCTTCTCGTACCTCTTGAGCTCCTCTCTTGGCATTTCATTTACTTTCCCGACAATTTCCTCTATTTTTGGCAGGAGCTCCTTTACTTCTTCTTTCCTTTCTTTGAAAAGGCCCATGAGTTTACCGACAACCTTCCCCTTATCTGCCTTCCCATACTTTGCTGCGTTTTCCAAGGCTATCTTCTTAGCCGTTTCTATTATGTCCATAACTTCACTCCTTCTTGTCCTCTTCGCCGTTCCCTATCTTATCTTCCTTACCAACTTTGCTATCATCTACGTCCTTCTTGTCCTTGTCTTTGCCATCTTCTTCTTTCCACAAGTTAACGAGCATCTTCTCAACTTCTTCCCTCTTACTGCTAAACTCATCCAACTCTCCCTTAGCCTTTGAGAGAGTTTCTCCCTCTCCTGTGCTGGCTTCGCTTGCAGCGCCACCGCCAGTTTTCCTAAGCCTTGCAAGCTCTGCCTGTTTCATAAGGATGTTTATGTTCTTCTCGAGCTTGTCCAGCTCTTTCTTCAGCTCAACAAGCCTGTTGTAGTGATCTTCTGCTCTCTTCATTATGTCTAACAATCCTCTTGCCTTCTCAATCTTCTCAGCTATATCTGGGCTGTTGATTTTTTGGAGAAGTTCTTCCTTCTTTGCCTCAAACTCCTTCTTGAGCTCTTCCGCTTTCTTAGAGAGTTCCCCAAATTCCTTCTTCACATCATCTATCTCGCTGTAATATTTGTTTATGGAGTTCTCCACCCTGTCCTTGATAACTGCATAGTGCTTATACGTCTCAACTTCGTCATCAACAACAGACAGTAACTCTCCAACTTCCTTGGCAAGGGCCTTTTTTCTTCCTTCTATGCTCTCATTGAGTTCTTCCAAGTCATTCATTACCTTGTCAACATTCCTTATGTCTTCTGCTATGTTTTCCAACCCTTCTATTGCTTTGAGCTTCTGCTCAAGGCTCTCCATTACTCTCTTGGCCTCTTCTAATGAGGAACCTCCAGTATAGGTTGGCAGGGCATCCTTAAAACTTGAAAGAGCGAATTTTAAGTCTTCCAACTCCCTTAACAGTTCCTCTTTCCTTTCTTGGAGAACTGCAACTTCGTCGGGGCTCTTTGCCTTTTTCAATTCCTCTACTATGTCGTTCACTTCCCTTATCTTGAGGTCTATCTCCTTCGTTATTTCTTCTTTGGTTTTTATGGCATTTTCCAAGCCTTCCTTTGCCCCGCTAGCTATGCTCTCCCTAACCTTATCTAGCTCTTCTTTGATTTCCTCAAGTTCTCCTATGTTGCTGCTAGCGGCCTTGGCATTGCTAAGAGCAGCTTTCAACTTCTTGAACCTCTCCTCTATTGCTGAGAGTTGCCCATTAAGCTTGTCTATCTCTTTCTTTATGTTATCTATGTTCCTAAGCCTTTCGCCAACATTACTTTTTGCTAACGCCGCTTTGAACTCCTCCAAGTCTCCTTTCATGACGCTGAGGTCATCTCCTATTATCCCTATCTTTGCAGATAGTTCTTCGCTCTTTTCTTCAAGTTCCTTAAACTTAGTCGTCATTTTCTCGATATCATCAAGTATGGCCAGCCTTTCCTTTATGGAGCTCCCTTCCAGCTTTATGCCTTCCATTGCCTTGAGCAACTTCTTTTCCATGTCTTCAACAGCCTTTCTCTCCTCTCCTAGCCTTCCTTTCAGGATGTTGCCACCCTCAAATGTAACCTTCTGTGTTTTTGTTAGCTCAGCTTCTCTTTTTTTCTCCTCCTCCTTTGTTGGCTCTTTCCACTTAACTATTATCTTATAAATACCATATTTTACTTCTATTATGCCCTCGTTCTCCAATATTGTGCTCCACTCTTCCAGCGTTGATATTGGTATGCCAAGTTTTTGGGCAGCATAGTTGAGCTCAACTTGTTTCTCGCTCTTTATGAGCCTTATGAAACTATCTATTGGCGTTAACAGCAATAAGTTCTTGAATTCCTCTGGCATTGAACACATATGTAATGGTTAGGTTAATAAATGTTTATACTAAATCTTCCATAGGTGCTGGCATGAAATTGAAGAGGGTTGATGAATCGCACATAGAGAAGTTCAGGAACCAGGCCAAGATAAGCAAGATGTTTGGGAAGACCGCCCTAAAGGCTTACAATGCGATCCCCAATGATAAGTGGATAGATGAGGAAGAGCTACTAACAGCTTCTGGCATGGATAAGGAGACCCTGGACAAGGTAATAGAGTTTATGGACAAGGAAGGTATGTTGGAGATAGCTACAGAAGGAGCAGAAATGAAACAAGAGACAGCTCAACCAACACAAGAGCCATCTCAGCCCCCCCAACAGCCACAACCACCTCAACC
>RFJG01000033.1 GCA_003694965.1 Methanobacteriota archaeon
ATGTCAAGATACTTCCCCTCATCATAAAAGCTGGGGAGATAGAGCAAGCTGTTAAGAGGCTCTTACAAGAGGTTGAGAAGACCAAGAGGAGAGTTAACGCCTTGGAGTATGTTCTCATGCCAACTCTTTTAGACCAGAAGACCTACATAGTGCAGAAATTGGAGGAGCTCGAGAGGGATGCCTTCGTTAGCTTGAAGAGCATAAAGGCGCACTTAGAAAAAGCGGAGTCCAACGCCGATAGCGATTAGGGCAAAAACCAGCTCTATTCCCATAAAGACATAGGATAGCTTTTTCTCTTCTATTGGCCCAGTTATTTTTAGGACAAGGTCTATGAGGCCCCTAACCTTTGTTGGCGCTGTTAGCTTCCCTCCCCTAAGCTTTACGAATGTCTTTGGGAACTTATTTATTGCCTTAAGTATTGCATCAACGCCATAAGGTATCATTAGGATTGCTCCAACACTCTCGTAGTTGCCCACTATTACTGAGATGGCCACCCCTGCACCTATGAGGTAGTTGGTAGAATCTCCTGGGAATATCTTGGCTGGATACTTGTTAAATGCATAGAAAGCGAGCAACGCTCCCAACATAGGCATGGAGAAGGCGAGCATTCCCTCGCTGTTGTTAGCAACTCCAACAACAGTAAGTGCTGCGAACATAACAATCCCCATACCTGCCTCAAGGCCGTTGAAGCCAGCGAGCATGTTAGTTACATTAGATGCTACTATTATGCCAAGAGGGACGAGGACAAGGGGGTAGAGGAGCCCAACATTCATAACGCCGAGGAAAGGTAGTGTTATTGTCGGGTCTCCCATATTCGTTGCTATGAGAGGTATAGCTGCTATTATAGGGAGTAGGGGCTTCCAATACTGCTCCAATACAAATAGGTCGTCAACCAACCCTATATAAGAGATGATTATGAGGGATGCCAAACCTGCGAACACATCAGTTATGTCCAAGCCGTTCCCAACGAATATTGTGTAAGCTACTCCTACCAACACTCCAGCAACAACCCCGAATATAATAGCTGGCCCTGCTGTGTGCGCAACCTCTCGTGGGCTTTCTTTGTGCATATCCCTAGAGACTAGGCCGGATTTTTTCTCCCACGCTATCACTCTCTTTGTGGAGAGGTAGCTTATCCCATAAGCCACTATGAAAGCAAGCGCAAAAAGCAACATTACCTAAATCCTTGTTGCTTGTCTTTTTAAATACAACTTCTCCTAATTAACTATGCTTTTATCAGGGGAGGACATCAAAGAGGAGATAAGGAAAGGCAGCTTGAGGATAGAGCCTTATGACAGCTCTCTTGTCGGGCCAGACTCCATAGACATAAGGTTGGGCAATAAGCTCCTCGTTGCTAAGAACATACACAATGTTGTTGATGTTAGGCAACGACGGGCCAGTTCCTCCAAAGTCTGCTGTTTAATCCTATGTTCTACTGCTCTCTTAATGCTTCAGCGGCCTCGCTAAATCCATTCTCATCCAAGAAGTCGGCAACAACTCCATACATCTTGCTATCTGATGCGAGTTTTTTCAAACTGTTGATGAACACCTCTTTAGTTATAGCTCCGTCATCGAGCAATCTCTTTATTGTAGCCATAACCGAGTCCATAAGATAAGCCTTCTTTTTTTGACTGTGCAATTCCTTCAGTCCTTCAAGAGCTTCCTTAATTATGCCATCTACTCCCCTCCTCCATAACTTAGCCCGCTCCTCCTTATTCATCTTTACCTTCTTTTTACTCTTCCTACTATTATCTTTTTTTCTCAGCCTCTTAGCGGCCTCGCTAAATCCATTCTCATCCAAGAAGTCGGCAACAACTCCATACATCCCACTAGCCGATGCTAAGGCAACAAGAGCGTCAATAAACACCTCATCTTTCATACCAACGTGCTTTCTTGTTGAATTAAGGCCTTCCATATACGCATTCAGCGATATGATAGCATCTTCTTCATTGTCTATATTCCTAATCATTCTACCTACTTCTTTGTTCTTTTCTTCTAGCATCCTTGCTATTTTCCTGTCTGTCTCATTTAGTGGGATACTTTGTTCTATGTTAGTCTTTCTCTCATTCTCTTCATTCTCCTCTTGTGGCCCATATACAATTTCTTCTTTTCCGTTAGGCCCATACACTTCCTCTGCCCTTGCTTTTCTCTCTATAAGAGGATTAAAGCTAATAGATGAGAAAGCTAATGCTGTTCCAAGAGCAACAGCCTTAACAAGTCCTTTCTTCTTGGCTTTTCTTGCCATAATTCAGATTAGTCGGAAATCTTCATAATGTTATGTCGTAGTTAGTGGTTTGTACCAGACACTCTTTCCAACTTACCAATAGCTCTATCTATGTTGGCAATAGCTTCATCCACCTCTTTTTGCTTGTCCTTGCTTAGGGAGCTCTTTATGGCTTCCTCATTTTCCCTTAACGTTTTCCTCAAGGCCTCAAGGCTTTTCAAGTAATCCTCCAAGAGCTTCTTGAGCTCATCTCCCTTAAGGAGCTTCTCCCTCTGCTCCAAGAGCCACTCCGAGTATTGCCGAGCATCGTTTCCCCTGCCGACAAGGTCGTCCGCAACTTCCTCAGCCCTTTCCTTGCTCTCCTCTGCGCTCTTCTTAGCAATCTCAGCAAGAATAGCTGCATTGCTGGCTTTATTGGCATTAACAGCTTGTTTAATCAACTCAGCAGTAGCGTCAGCAAAGTTGTTCCTTGCTAAGACGACAGCTCCGAGCATATATGCTCCAGTAACTCCTGCCACTGTTCCAACAGCCCACTTGAAAATACTCCCATCCTTGCTTGATTGGTAAGCCATTTCTGCCCCCACCATAGAAGCATAGGAGTATTCCTCTTCCCATCCTTCCTTCTTTGCTTGCTCATATTCTTTCTCTTTTCTTTCCTCGAATTTAGTTTCCAGTGCTGATGTTAGTGCACAAGCTTGTTGATCTCCAGCAACACAGCTCTTGTTAGCTTCACTTATCTTGTATAAGTCTGCATTGTCCATTTGACTAACTACAGATCCCTTGCTTGAAATAATTACGAAATCCTCCTCTCTCTTGTTTTCTTTCCCTCTATTCTCTACTAATGCTTTTTTGAAGATGCTTGCTGCTGAAGAAGCTAACTGCGCCTCTTTTGTGAAGTCTTTTGGCTCTCCTAGAGCCATTTTAAGTTGTTGATAAAAGTACTCGTATGCATTTTCAGGATATCTGGCTCCATCTTGGCGCGTATCAGCTAGACGATCTATGTTTTCCTGGCTTTTGAAATACGCGAAGAGAACAGCTTCTCCTAGTTTTGACAACCCTATCTTAGCATTCTTGAGAAGACGTTGAAATTCTTGATAATCCCTTGACCTTTGATAAAGGCTATGAGCCTGTGAGAACTCCTTTCTATTTTCACTAAGTCTTTGCAATGCTGTTAAGTTTTGTTCTTCTGCTATCCTCTCAAGCCCTATGAACGCATCACCTGCCTCATCTTTATGCTCCTCTGTGTTTCTTTCTTGTATTGCTGAAGAGATGCTAATTAATGCGTTTTTTGCGTTTTCTTGCGATAACACAACACCTTTTTTAGCTTTCACCAAAAACCCAACAACATTAGTAGCATCTTCCTCTCTAACCTCAACTCCATACTTCTTTTTCAGCCCTTCCGTTACTTTACTAACTAACTCGTTCTGAGTTAGATTTTGATTATTGGCAACTACCTTATTAATA
>RFJG01000034.1 GCA_003694965.1 Methanobacteriota archaeon
GAGGGTTCAAATCCCTCCGGACCCGTCCGCTTTTTAGGAAAAAGCGGAACCAAAAACTCTCTCATACGGAAACTACGTTTCCGACCCTTCCTTATGCATATAGATGCCAGAAAGCAGCTAATAGAAAATCGCGACAGCGAAAGAGGAAGTTTGGGTCTCGCCTTTTCCAAAGGCGAGTGGGGCTGCCCGGATTTGAACCGGGATCACAGGCTCCCAAAGCCCATATGCTAGCCAGGTTACACCACAGCCCCTTTTTCCCTCTATATCCTAGGAAGTGCTTTTAAAACTCACTGCTCAAAAACATAGCATGCAACTTAATCATTGGGCTTACAGATTAGCGGACAAAATAGAGGAGAGGAAGCCAGAAGGAACGATAACAATAACATCGGGCATAACCACATCTGGGCCCGCTCACTTAGGAACATTGGTAGAGGCCTTATTTCCTAACACCATAGCAAAGGCCCTTAGGGAAAGGGGCAGGGAAGTTCGTTTTGTATTCATAGCAGATATCTTAGATGCTTTTGATGGCATACCCAAAGGTTTGGAGGAATTTGAAGAAATGCTAACGCCTCATTTGGGAAAGCCATTAAGGGATGTTCCAGACCCATATAGTTGCCACGCCTCTTATGGAGAGCATTTCCTCCAAGAAGCTCTTGACATATTCAAGAAATTCAATATAGAGCCGGATGTAGTTAGAGCATATGAAATCTATGACAAGGGAGCATTTGACGACGACACACTCCTATACCTATCAAAGATAGAGGAAGTTAAGAAAATCCTAGAAGAAGTCTCAGGAAGGCAATTAAAAAAGACGTGGAACCCCATAATGCCCATCTGCCAAAAATGCGGCAAGATAGCGACAACAGTAGTTAGGAGTTTTGACTTAGAGGGAAATTACACATACTCCTGCGATGCAGATGTTGGCTACACAAAAGGTTGCGGTTACGAAGGTAGCAGTAACATAAAAGATCATCACTACAAGCTGCAATGGAGGCTGCACTGGCCGAGTTGGCAGAAGTACTTCGAAAGCGATGTAGAAGGCGGCGGTGTTGACCACTTCACAAAAGGAGGAAGTTGGGATACAGCTGTGGCAATACACAAAAAAATCTTCCATAGGGAACCTCCTATAGGATACAAGTATGGGTTCCTTATGGAAAAAGGGAAGAAGATGAGCAAGAGCAAGGGAGTTATGTTAACGCTGAAAGACTTCATCGCTCTCATACCTGCGAGCGTTATAGCATACCATCTCCTGAAATATGACTTGGAAGAGAACATAGATTTCACAGCAGAGAAAGAAAATGTCCTCCGCATGATATATGATTATGAGCAAACATCCGCACTCATTGGGAAGGAGGAACTCTCAAGAGCAGAACAAAAAAAGCTTGCAGCATACAAGCTTGCTGGAGAAAAGCAATGGGAAGGGAACTTCGCAGATTACCTACTCTACTACAGCGTATATCGAGACTGGAGCAAGGTTAAGGAACACCTTGGCAAATCAGATGAATTTGTCCAAAGTTACATAGAAGAGTGGTTCAAGAGAGAATTCGTCCCCGATGATTATGATTTCACATATAGGCCAGAGAAAGCAGAAGGAGATACCAGGGAATTCATATCTTCACTCAACAAAAGTATGGATGCACTAGCCATACATAACGCTGTGTATGATTTCGCACAGAAAAAATCCCTTAATAGCAAGGATATGTTCAAAAGCATATACCAAGTCCTCATAGGTAAAGAAAAGGGACCGCGCTTAGGCAAGCTCATATATGCTCTCGGTATTGACAGAATCAAAGAGGATGTTCTGTAATCAGGAATTGAAAAATTCCTTGTGGAGCACAGTAAGAGTCTTATCAAGGACACCTGGAGAAATCAACAGCGTTGTGTTCTTCCCACTTATGCTTGAAGAAATGGCTTGTGAGTGGATTCCATTCTCCTTGAGACAGGAGAAAATCCTCTGTGGTGTTGTTATGTTGTCTCCACCTATTATGATAACCATAGCCATCTCCATGAAGGCAACTACCACCTATTTTCACAACTTCAACCATAGGAGAGATATTGTCAGAAATGTTTAAATTTTTGTGGTAATTTGTATATGTTGCTTAGTAGTCCATCCTAGCAATAGAGCCACAATTTTAAACCCCTCTTCCTACAATATGGCATGGCAAACAAGTATGTCCTTGACACTTCTGTAATCATAGATGGAAGGGTCGTTGAGCTCGTTGAAAATGGAGAGATAGAGGGAGAGCTAATAATACCCAAAGCGAGCATCGCAGAACTAGAGCATCAGGCAAATATGAACAAAGAAATAGGGTTTACGGGATTCTCAGTCATAGAGAAGCTCAGGAAAGAAGAAAAAGGAAAAGCCATAACAATAATAGTTGAGGGAGAGAGGCCGAGTAACGCAGATATAGCATTCGCTAAGAGCAGTGGAGAGATAGATGCTAGGATAAGGGAGTTGGCAAAGCTCCATGGAGCGACCCTCATAACAGCAGACAAGGTTCAGCATATAGCAGCAGAAGCAGAGGGGATAAGGACTATCTATCTAAAAGCTAGGGAGGTTATAAGGAAGCTGGAATTTGAGCAGTATTTTGATAAGGAGACGATGTCTGTGCATATGAAGGAGGGATCTCCAGTAAGGGCCAAGAAGGGAACGCCCGGAAAATGGAAAATGGTAACTTTGAAAAAAGAATTGACTACTGATGACCTTAGGAGAATCTCAGAGGAGATAATAGAGGCAACAGAAAGGAACTTGAATTACTATGTTGAGATAGACAGGCTTGGCTCAACAACGATACAGATGGGAGATTACCGCATAGTGATAAACAAGCCACCTTTCTCAGATGGATTCGAGATAACTGCTGTTAGGCCTATAAAAAAGTTATCGCTCGCAGATTACAAGCTAGATGCGAAACTCGCCAAGAGGTTTGAGAAAGAAGCAGAAGGAATCCTTATAAGCGGGCCTCCCGGAAGCGGTAAGACGACATTCGCAACAGCACTTGCAGAGCACTACTATCAAAAAAACAAAATAGTCAAGACAATGGAAGACCCTAGGGATATGAAAGTGTCTCAAGAAATAACGCAGTATACGAGACTGGACGGAAGCTACGATAATACAAAGGATATTATACTCCTAGTAAGGCCGGACTATGTCTTTTTTGATGAGGTTAGGAAAACAGAAGAGTTCACAGTATATGCAGACCTCAGGATGAGCGGCGTTGGTATGGTTGGAGTTGTACACGCCAAGAAGGCAATAGATGCAATACAGAGGTTCATCAACAGAGTGGAGTTGGGCGTTATCCCTCAGATTGTTGACACCGTGATATTGATAGAGAAAGGAAATGTGGGCGACGTTTATACTTTAGAACATACCATAAAGGTACCGACAGGGATGACAGAAAGAGACCTCGCAAGGCCCGTAATAGAGGTTAAGGATTTCTTCACGGGGAAGTTGCATTATGAGATATACAAGTTTGGAGATGAGACGGTCGTCCTCCCAATAGCCAAGGTAGGGCAGACAAAGAGTTCATCAAGGAAAACCAAGAAATTAGCTAGCGTTCTTTCCAACTTGCTTGATAGAAACATAGAAGTTGAGCAAGAGGAGGATTACTATATAATATACCTATACAGAGATGAGATGAATATGCTATTCAAGAAGTTCAAGAAAAGATTCGACAGATTACAAAAGAAGTATGGGCCAATAGAGGTAAGAGAACTATGATAATATCGCTAAGAGAGCACTACGACAGTGCTTTGGAGAAGGCATTGGAAGCGTTGGAGGAAGGAAACTTGATAATCTACCCAACAGATACATTGTATGGCCTTGGTTGTGATGCGACAAACAACGACGCTGTGGAAAAAATCTACAAAATAAAGAATAGGGAAAGGGATAAGCCCCTCTCTATGTTGGTAGCCAATATGGAGCAACTCAACAAATTCTTCTCAATGAGTGAAGAAGAGAAGGAGGTAATGCTAAGATACTTGCCAGGGCCATATACATTTATAGTTGATGGCAAAGGAGAATTTGAAGGAAAGCGAATAGGAGTAAGGGTTCCTGA
>RFJG01000035.1 GCA_003694965.1 Methanobacteriota archaeon
CAAGCACTGTAAAATTATTTGAGTTTAGAGCTTCTGATTCCCCAAAGTAAATGCCACTTCCATGGATTCCGTTGAAATCATAACTGCCAAAACCATAAGGGCCACCAGTTTCATTGAACACAACAGTTGATGTATTTACAGTACCATTTATTTGGACTGATGAATAGTCAACAGCAGTAGTATTAGCAACGCTATTGTTAGTAAATGGTAAGTTTAACATCATTATGGAATCATACTGCGTCCCGTTCCATAGACGCCAGTCGCTTGTGTTATAGATAGGGTCCCCATCAGCATCGCTAACAGAGTAGGACGGCGTTATGTTGTCAAAGACTGAAACAGCTGAAGACACATTTAGGGAGTTGACAACTGGCGCTGTATTCGCAAACAATGGAAAGAGAAGCAAAGCAACAAGTAGGAACCTCCGCATAGCGTTATTTAAATTGCTCTCATTTATAAATCTTGTCATGGTTGTTATGAGATTCCTCGCAATAGCGGACCTCCACGATAGTTGGAGCAACCTTAAGTTGTTAAGTAAGAAAGTAGTTGATTATGATGCCTTGTTTATGTGTGGAGACATAGCAACTAGTAGGGAGAGTGCTGAGAAAGTCATAAGCCACTTAGAAGGAAATACTGTCTTTTATGTGCCAGGTAATGGAGAAAGCCACTACATAGAAAAGATGTTCAGGAAAGCAGGGATGAGCATCCACGGAGAAGTTATATCATTTGGAGGTTACGACATAGCTGGTTTTGGCTATAGCCCTCCAACGCCCTTTGGAACTCCCGGAGAGTTGCCAGAAGAGGAGATAAGGAAAAAGATGGAAGAACTCAAAATAAGGGAAAAATCAATACTCATAACTCACTGTCCTCCAGAAGGCATATTAGACAATGGATTTGGGAGTTATGCCATAAGAGAATATGTAGAAAGAGAGAGGCCCGCCCTCCACTTATTTGGGCACGTCCACGAGATAGCTGAGACAGAGAAAATAGGAAGGACGCTTTTTGTTAATTGTCCCCCAGCTATGAGAGGTTGGGCTGTTGAGATAAGAGCAGGTAATGAAATAGAAGTGGAGTTCACAAGGTTATAGAGTAGCTTTAAAAAGAGAAGTTCCCATAAACATTAACATGACAGAACAAAAATCAGCACAGGAAGAAAGAGGGAGAAAAGGCAAAGTAATCCCATTCAAGAAACATGCTGAAAAAGAGAAGCCAGAGCCAGAAAAGGCAAAGCATAGAGCGCACCTTGGCCCAAAGCAGAAAAAGAAAGGGTTCGGGAAAAGGAGCGAAGAGGAGCTAGTTAAGGCTAACATAAACAACAAGGTCAAGGCAGGAGCGAGCGTTAAGGTATAATTTTTAAAGTATTCTCTTCATTTTAGGTTGGAGCCGCGGTAGCTCAGCCGGCTAGAGCGCTAGACTCATAAGAAATGTCTTATGAGTTCTGATATAATGATGTAAAAGGCGTTCTGGGGGATCTAGAGGTCGGGGGTTCGAGTCCCCCCCGCGGCAACTTATTATGCTTTGGCACTCTCCTCTATTTCCTCAATGGCACTCTTCTCCTTATAGAGCAGGAAAGTACCGCCAGAAGCCAATATGTTGGAGAACAGGACAACCAGTATAGTAACAATCTCTATCGTCCCTATGTAAGGGGCTATCAATGCCTTCTGTCCAGCCTTTACGAGTTCTGGCAGTATAGTAACAACAACTATTGCTGCAAGGCCTCTTGGAACCATCGCAGAGACAAAGCGAGCCTCCCACTCGCTCTCATCCTTGTAAAGGTATTTGAAGATTGGGTAGCGTATCAATGCTATTATGAGTGTTATTAAGATAGCAAACAAGAAAACAGTTACAGTTATGCCCTCAAAAGATATGAGGAGGCCAGTTAAGACAAATAAGAATGTCCTTATGAAGAAGGCTATCTCAGCATCAAACCTCTTTATCTCAGAAACAAGCAACTTATATATCTCTCCTTTTAGGCCTCCCAAGAAGAGGAAATACTTCTCAAGTATGGAAAAATTACCCAACAAGAGGCCAAAGACAAAGACGGAGAAACCCCCATTCCCTCCAGCTCTCTCAGCTATGGCATATAGGAATAGCATCACAGCAACAGTAAGTATGTAAGAGAGGTTGTGCGTCTCAACCCTCGTGAAGATAACGAGCCAGGTAGCATAGGCAATTAAGGCGGTGATTAGGGAAACAGAGATGGTAACGAGTATCATATTAAGTGGGTCGCTAACTTGGGATGCCATTATGGTGTTGAAGACAAGCAAGGAGAATATCACTACTAATATGTCCGTAAAGGTTGATTCCAAAGAGAGCATAGTCTTCACATTTTCTCCTAAACCAGCGTTCTCAACCATAGCCAAGACTATAGCAGAACTAACGCCACCACATATGAAACCAAGTAGTAGGGCAAAAAGGAAAGGTAGGCCGAGGAAAGCGAGCGAAAACAATGCTATGACAAATGATGAAACAAAGAAGACTAGAAGTGTAAAAAGAGAGGCCTTGCCAAACTCCTCTATTACTGTCCTTAAATCAAGGGTTAAACCAGCATCAAACAACAGGAATATCAAGGCTATTGTTGATACAAAGGGCGTTAGGTCCCTTATTAGAGAGCCTGGCCCAGCATCAACGACATTGAGAAGAGGGCCCAAGACCATACCAAGCAATATGAGGATTATAACTTGTGACACTTTCGTCCTCTTGAATATCTCAAGAGCGATAAAACCTAAAGCCAATATGGCAGCAATGAGCAGTATTACTTCAGACATCAAAAGCAGTTTATAAGAGAGGGTTAAAAAGCTTTTTGGATAATTGCTAAGTGTATGGCCGATATAGGGAGGAGAAAGAAGACAAGCGGAAGCTTGGCAGATGCCAAGAGATATTATGAATTGGCTGAGGACTATTTTGACAAGAGAGACTATGAGAAGGCAATAGAAAATTACAACATGGCAATACTCCTAAATCCTCTTTTCTCTGAGGCATATTTTGGGAGGGCCCTTGCCTACTACAAGCTCAAGGAGTATGATAAGGCAATAGCAGACTATACAAAAGTCATAGAACTGGACCCCAAGAACCCCATAGTTTACAATAATAGGGGAGATGTCTATTACAGAAAAGGTGATTTCGGGACAGCAATAAAGGATTATGACAGGGCCATAATGTTCAACCAGAACTACATGAAAGCATATTACAACAGAGGCCTGTGCTATGCATCATTGGAGCAGTATGATAAGGCCATAGAGGATTTCTCCAAGGTCACTGAATTGAAACCGGATTTTGCGGAGGCATACCACTTGCGTGGGTTGGCAAAGGAATACAACGACGACTTAGATGGAGCGATAGACGACTATAACAAGTCTCTTGAGCTAAAGCCCGACTTAATAGAAGCGAAGGCGCACTTGGATGCGGCCAAGGCAAAGAAGGAACAGTCAGGAAAAGAAGGAAAGAAAGGAAGCAGCGACATAAAGATGGTTGAAAGGCCCAACATGTCATTCAAAGATGTTGCGGGCATGGACAAGGTCAAGGAAACAATAAGAGAAGCTATCATATACCCTCTGCAAGACCCCGACTTGGCAAGACAGTATGGGAAGCTCGGTGGCGGCGGTGTCTTATTGTATGGACCTCCAGGTTGTGGAAAGACTTACATAGTCAAGGCTGCCGCTGGTGAGATAGGGTCTGCTTTCATAAATGCCAAGCTAAGCGACCTCTTAGACATGTATGTTGGTAATACCGAAAAGAACATACACAAGGTATTTGAGCTCTCTAGGAAGAACTCACCGGCAATACTCTTCTTCGATGAGATAGATGCGATAGGAGGGAGGAGAGGAGAGGGGGAGCAGAGCCAAGCTATGCGCATGGCAGTCAACCAGCTCCTCTATGAGATGGATGGAATAGAAGCAAACAATGAGAATGTCCTAGTCATAGCTGCTACTAACGCGCCTTGGGATGTCGACCCAGCATTGAGGAGGAGCGGTAGGTTCACTAAGGCAATATACATATCAGAGCCAGACTTGAAGAGCAGGATGGCAATATTCAAGTTGCACTCAAGGAACAGGTTCATATCCAAGCATATAGCGTGGTTTAGGTTAGGGCTCGCTACGAGCGGCTACTCAGCAGCAGACATAAAGGCAATTGTTGATGAGGCAGCCACATACCCTTGGAAGGAAGCGCACTTGCATGGGAAAAAGAGGCCAATAACAACAGGAGACTTGATAAAGGCAGTAAAGAAAAGGAAGAGCTCATTGCCTCCTTGGTATGGGCAGGCAAACAAGCAGATAGGGAAACAGGAGGAAGTAACCTGGATAGATGGGAAAAAGCACATAAAATATGTTGAGAGCAAACTAGGACCGGAGGAGAGGGAGCAGTTCTCACCCCTCATAAAAGAGATAAAGAGAAGGAACGGCCTACTTTTCAAGATAGAGACGACTGTCCTCAAAAATTTCGCACTCTATGTGCCAATACCCATATGAGTTATGATGCGTGATTACGTTATGAGAAGGATTTTTGTTGTGTTGTTAATAAGCGCGGTTGCTTTTAGCATAAGCCAAAGCACGTTGGAGGAGACTATAAAAAGTTATATACAAAAGGACGTATCCTGCAGTGTTGGGGAGATTCTTTTTAACTGCATAATAGATGTGAATGAACAGGCATTATTCTACTGCTCTGATGGAAATTGCTATATGAGGGTTATGGGAAAGCAAAGAAGTATGAGCGACAAGGGAAAAGTGATCGTAGACAATGCTTTCCTCGCTTGCCCTCTCCTTGAAAGGTTGGGAGTAGAGGGCTGTGAGTGCACAAAAAATAGTGAAGGTGTTGTATGCAACATAGACAAAGTTAAGATTGATGGGAGTTGCGGTAAAGATGATAGATGCAACACTAATGTATTGGGCACTAATAGAGAATTCACACTAAGAGATAGGAGAATGCTAAAAGAGTTTGAAGATGGTCATGTGGAAGAAATAAGGAACGGCTACATAAGAGTTACAAGAGAAGGAGATGTAAGGAAGCTCCACTTATATATGGGCAATTTCAAGGGAGCCATGATGACACTGGAAGGAACTATAATGAACGACACAGATAAGGCTGCCCTAAGAGCTGGTATGAAATCAGAGCTTAGCAAGATACGGGACAGGATAAGGAAAATGAGGAAAAATGCTGAAGTAGTCCAAGCAATAGAAATAAGCCCAGAGAATATGAGGCTCTCGCAAGCTAAGATAAGGTTTGAGCTGCCTTGCAGCAATTATGCTTGCGATAATGAGTATGAGGTATGGCACTTGAAGGATAGCGGAGAAGAAGAGAAGCTCAATGCAAGCGTTAGGAGGGAAGGGGAAACCCTCATCATAGAAGTTGAGGCAAAGAGCTTCAGCATATACGCACTTACAACTGTTGGCCAACTTTCCACAGAAAAGCCTAAAGAGATACCTTTAAAACCACAATCCAACACAAATAACATATGCCTCGGTGGCCTATTGCTAATAGGGGCTGGGGCTAAACTTGGCATTGAAA
>RFJG01000036.1 GCA_003694965.1 Methanobacteriota archaeon
AAAGGAGGAGATGAAAACGACAAAAAAGCTCCTATTCATAGACAAGGAGCTAATACCAAAAACTAAGAAGGAAATAAAATTCATAGAGACTAAGATAGAAGAGAATGAAAGGGAAGAGATGGTAAGATTGAAGAAGGAGGTGGAGAGCAGTGGTGTCAGATAAATTGGTCAGCATTATAGAGTATGTTGTTATAGCTTACATACTATATGCTGTTGCTGTTGGGACAGCATTTACTATGTGGGATTACATACTTATGGTAGGGTTCTTCTTGTTCTCGGGCACATCGTGGTATGGGAGGCATTTGGCAACAAGGGGAATCCTTAAAGAGGAGGTAAAACAGCTTTGGGTTATGGACGTGTTAGGGATGATATTGGGGCTCGCATTCATAATAGCTAGGTTGGTGGTTTGATGAAGCTTATGGTTAAAGGAGTTTACAGAGTTGCACTCATATGCAAGAAAGAAAAACTCAAGGATATTGCTAAGAAACTCATTAAGGAAGAAGTCTATGAGCCAAAAAAAGTAGAGAAGGAGTATGGAGGACCATATGTTGATAGTAGCTTGATAAAGGGCATTGGTTATGAGAACCACATAAGAGAGGCGCTCCAAAAAATTGGCAGGAAAGTTAACATAGCTTTTAAGTTTGATGAGATGGAAAGCATAATTATAGAAGTGGTTGAGAAAATAGAGAGGCTCAAGAAAGAAGGATGGAAAGGAAAAATAGACGACGTTGAGATGGCCAAGATATGGGCATCACTAGAGTACATAGAATACTTGAAACTTGTAAAGAAGGTAATGGACAAGGATGAAAAATTGGACAGCTTTGTATTATTAGAGGGATGGAGCGATGCTAGAGGTATAGAAGTCCTTAGAGGTATGCTAGGGAAGGACATACAAGTATTTGAGCATATTGAGGATAGTAGGGCTCCGACAAAGGTAGAGAACGGCAATTATTGGAGCGTCTTCGACCCGCTGATAGAACTTTATCCTCCTTTTAAGTATGGCACAATCAACATAAGTCCAATAATAGGGTTGAGTTTCCTATTCATATTTGGTATGATGTTCGCGAACATAGTTGATGGAACTATTGTCTTCCTTATAACTAGTGTCTTATTCACAAGGAAGAAAGATAAGATGTATGCGCTTGGGGCACTTATGGGTTTGTCTTCTGTTGCCTTCGGCCTAGTCTTTGAGGGCTGCACTTTATGTGGCATCCAACCCTTCTACCCTGTCTTTGAAGAACCGATTAAATTCCTCGTGTTAGTTATGGGGTTCGCATTCATACACCAGATAATAGGGAACATCCTTGGGATAGCGAACAACTTAGCAATAGGAGAAAGGAAGGATGCGGCTTTCAGGGCTATGAGCGTCCTCATCTATGTAATAGCTGTTGGGTATGTGTTGGGTAGCGAGGCCTTGATGGTTGGTAGCGGCATCTTGGCACTCCTCCTATTATTGTATAGTGGGTTGGAAAAGGCAACTGAGATGCCACACATACTTAGCCACTTCATATCATATGCGAGGATATTCGCAATAGGGATCTCCCACTACACAATAGTTAGCGTTGTTGGAGGGTTACTACAAACTTTCCTCGGAAATGGTGTTGTATTCATAGGAAGTTTATTGTTTGCGCACTTCATTGTCATATTCATAGAAGGCATAATTGCATTTGTGCACACTCTTAGGTTATGCATACTTGAATTCGGCACAAAGGCAGTTGTTAGCGGTGATGCGAGCTTCACACCGATAAGGTTTAATAAGAAGCATATAGAATGGTGATTATATGATTGAAAGTGAACTCCTTAGAATTTTGGCCGCTGTTCTCAGCATAGGGATCCCAGGAGTAGGATCAGCATATGCTATGCAGAGGATAGGGGAGCTTTCTGAATCTCTCTTGGAAAAGGAAGAGAAGGGATTTTTTACGAACTCCTTGATTTTCTCAGTTCTTGCTGAGACGCCAGCAATATATGGGTTGCTTGTAGGCCTTATAGTACTTGTGTCGAGTGGAAGTTTTGCAGAAGCACAGGGTATAGTTGCTGTCCTCGCAAGCATAGCAGTGGCTATTCCGGGGGCTGCTGCAGCTTATGCCATAGGTCTTGTATCACAGGCAGCCCTTGTTGCGGTAAAGGAGAATAGGAGACTGTTTGGGAAGAGCTTGATATTTGCGGCGCTTCCAGAAGCCATAGCCATATATGGCCTCATAGTAGCCCTCCTATTCCTTAATGGTGTTGGAATAATAGGGACGGGCACAACACCATCCATTGTAAATGTTGAGAAGGTTGCATTAGCAACGCTCGTGACAGCGTTAAGTGGCCTAGTAGCCATATTCATAGGAAGGGTTGCTGTTAGTGGCATAAAGAGCCTTGCCAAAGATGAGGGGACATTTGGACAGTCTCTCATAATAGCTGTGCTCCCAGAGAGCATAGCATTATACATACTAATAACTGTCCTCTTAATACTTACTAACAGTGGGTTCATATGAAAAGAGGAGATGTCTTTCTCATAGAAAAAATAAGTAGCCTTAGCATAGGGACAGTTGCAATGACGTTATTATTTTTTGCGAGCCCTTTCAAAGAGGACCTTATCTTATTTACATCTGTAGCATCAACAGTGTTTTGGATATTCTCAAGGCCAGAAGGCAGGATAAATGCCAGAAGAATACTCATAAGCTATATCCTTGCTTTCATTGCTGGAGTTGCAGTTAACCACTTCTTATTTGGGAGCCAACTATTGGTTAGGGCAACTGCCGGCTTGGTTATTGCTTTCATAGGGATGGTTCTGTTGGATGCTGAGCACGCACCAGCTGCAGGCATTGCCCTATCCACAATAATATCCTCATCCCGTATTGGAGCATTAGTAGCGCTCTTGGCAGCATTGCTCTTCTTAGTTGCAGTATTTGGCATAATAAAATTAATGTTCATAGTAGTTGAGAAGAAGAAAAATAAGGGATACATATCCTACATAAAGGAAGAGATGGGGTTGTGAATAAAGCTTGCTCTTAACAAAAACTTATAAACCCTTGGCAAAAAAAGGACTGGTATGCAGAATAAGTTTGATGTTATTGTAGTCGGTGGAGGACCTGGTGGTAGTTCTACAACATTGTACTGTGCGAGCAAGGGATACAAAGTCCTTCTAATAGATAAGAAGAAGTTCCCAAGGGACAAGATATGCGGGGATGCTCTTGGTGGAAAGGGCCTTAAGGTAATGAAGGACCACAACCTTCTTGAACAAATAGACAAGGCTCCAGAATCTGAGAAAGTATATGGAGTTATTTTCTCATCTCCCAAAGGCAAGGTCTTAGAGGTTGGGAACCCGCCGGATCAAAACACCGGAAAACCTCCAGCGGGCTATGTGTGTCCAAGGAAAGTTACGGACAACATACTATTCCAGGCGGCTAAGAAAAATGCTGCCAAAACATTGGAAGAACACACCGTATTAGACATCATAAAAGAAGATGGCAAAGTAGTTGGAGTCAAGGTAAGGGACAATGAAGGCAATGTAGAAGAGTACATGGCCAATGTCGTTGTTGGAGCAGATGGGGCTAGCAGCCTTGTTGGAGTAAAGGTAGGGGCTGAGAAGGTTGAACCAGAGCACCACGTTGTTGCCCTTAGGCAGTACTGGGAGGGAGTAGAAGGCATGAGCGACAAGATAGAGTTGCATTTCATGGAAGGGATACTCCCCGGCTATTTTTGGATCTTCCCATTGCCAAATGGAAAGGCCAACGTCGGCATAGGAATACTTACGAAATTCCAGAGAGAGCAGAGGATAGACTTGAAAAAATCGCTAGAAGAAGCCATAGAGCACCCTATGATGAAGGATAGGTTCAAAAACGCGAAACCGCTGGAAGATGCGAAGGGTTGGGGATTACCTCTTGGCAGTAAGAGGAGAAAAGGCTATGGGGATGGTTTCCTCCTCGTAGGAGATGCGTGCTCTCTCATAGACCCGTTCAGTGGAGAAGGAGTTGGGAACGCCCTAATCTCTGGAAAGCTTGCCGCCTCTGTTATAGACAATGCCCACAAGAAAGGGGATTTCAGTGCGGAGACGCTCAAGGAATACGATGAACTTCTCAAGGAAGAGATGGATGAGGAGCTACAGACAATGTACAAGCTACAAAAGCTTGGTAGGCATAAATTCCTCCTTAACCTCATAATAGACAAGGCAGTTAGGAACAAGGAAATAAGGGATTTCATAAGCAATACATTGACGAGCGAGGAAGGCATAGATTACAGGAAGAAGATGGCAAGCCCGGGCTTCTGGCTCAAGGTGCTAATCTCTTAGTGAAATCATGGCACTTCTTGCAGCTGTAGCAAGCGCTGTTGCCATAAGTCTCATATCCCTTATCGGAATACTCATAATTAATCAGAGGAGTAAGAAAGTATTCCTACTTGTGAGTTTCGCAGTTGGCGCCCTATTTGGAGATGCATTCATACACATAATACCAGAGGCTTTCGCAAATGGGGAGAATTCCCTTGTCTCAGCATCCATATTAGTTGGGATAATGTCCTTCCTCGCTCTTGAGAAGTTTCTAAGGTGGAGGCATAGCCACGGAGATTATAGCAACACCGAAAATATACACCCAGTCGCTTGGCTTAACTTGATAAGTGATTTTTTCCACAATTTCTTTGACGGCATAGCCATAGGAGTTAGCTACCTACTCGGTTTCCCTCTTGGAGTGGCAACAACACTTGCCATCATATTGCACGAGATACCTCAAGAATTGGGAGACTATGCCATACTCATAACATCCGGAATGAAAAAAAGAACGGCCTTAATTTATAACTTCCTTATCTCATTGACAGCCATAGTTGGAGCCACTATACCTTTTGTATTGGAAATAAGAACGCCAGACATAGAGTCAATGATCCTCCCGTTTGTTGCTGGCGGTTTTATCTACATAGCAGGAACAGATCTATTGCCCATGATACACGAGAAGGTTAGGAAAGAAGAGATTAAGCACTTCTTAGCTATTGTTGTTGGAATGTTGTTTATGCTCCTCCTAAAAACTGTTGGGTGATGGAAGAATTCTGGTTTAAGTTCCAAACCAACACCTTAATAAATTAACTTGCGATTCAATGTTGGTGAAAACATGAGATATGAACTACCGGCTTTGCCGTATAGCTATGAGGAGTTAGAGCCAGTCATAAGTGCGGAGATAATGAGGTTACACCACGACATACACCACGCTGGATATGTCAAGGGAGCCAACACAGCTTTGGAAAAGCTTGAGAAGGCGAGAAAAGGAGAAATGCAGATAAACACAAGGGAAGTGCTGAGGGATTTGAGCTTCAATGTCAATGGACACGTCCTCCATAGCATATTCTGGCCCAACATGAAGAGCAGGGAAGAGAACAATAAACCTGGCAGCAATATAGGCGATGCAATAGATAAGAATTTTGGCTCATTTGAGGCTTTCAAGAAAGAATTCTCAGCAGCAGCTAAGAGCGTAGAGGGGAGCGGCTGGGCAACTCTATCCAAGGATAAGGATGGCAACTTATTTGTCCTAGGCATAGAGAAGCATAACCTTATGCACATAGCCGGTTATGAGCCCATACTTGTTCTCGATGTGTGGGAACACGCCTACTACTTGCAATACAAGAACAAGAGAGCCGATTATGTTGAGCAGTGGTGGAGCATAGTCAATTGGGAGGATGTTGACAGGAGGTACTAGTTTTTCATCTTTAATTTTATTTTTATGGGTGGGCTCAACAAAACAAAGGTATATAAAAGATGGAAATGAATTGCTTTTGTGAAGTTTCCAAATAGTACCGGGTTGAAAAAGGCTGATGTCATACTGGTGGGTGTCCCTGACGAATCTGGTTCGAGGAGCTACAGGAAAGGGAGTAGTGAAGCTCCAGACTTCATAAGGAAGATAGCTTCTGAAAGAGATGTATTTGGGGAAAGGAAGGAACGCTTTGCGTACCCTCTTAAATGCAATTATGGGAAGCTGCACGACATAGGCAACATAAAAAAGGATGCACTAAGGGAGGCTAATACCAAAACGAGAAGGATGGGAAAGGTCCCGATAGTCCTTGGAGGAGACCATAGCATAACTTATGAGTCTCTTAGGGGAGTTCTTGCAGTTGATGATAGCATCTCTGTTATTTATTTTGATGCGCATCCGGATATGGTGTGCGGTAAAGGGCATTATTATGGCTCTGTTGTGTATGATGCAGTTGAGTTGGAAGGAAATAGGATAACTGTAAATTTAGTTGGAACTAGGGCAGTAGAAGCTCAAGAAAA
>RFJG01000037.1 GCA_003694965.1 Methanobacteriota archaeon
ATCCAATACAAGGACTATTTGCTCTCCTTCTGAGAGTTTCTCCAGCATTTTCTCATAAAAATAGGAGAGGCCAAAGCCGGGCTTCTCTATCTCATCATAGTAGTTCTTCAGGAATTTTTGGAATATTCTGTAGCGTGAGTTGTATATCCTGCAATTCATATAGAAAATAGATGCTCCCTTGTTGTGCTTCTTTTTTGTCTCATCAAATTTTTGCATTATGAACTTGAGGGAGGTTGTCTTCCCAGTTCCCGTCTTCCCATAGACAAAGATATTTTTAGGCTTTTGATTTTTGAGAGCAGGGGCAACTTCTTTCATTATGGCGCCTATTTGCTCTTCTCTATACAACAACATATCAGGAACATAGTGTGGTGAGAGGACAGATGCATCTTTTATGAGGGCATCGTTGTTGAGTATTTCTTCAAAAGTAGGAACCATGTAGCAACCTCATGCTGTGAAAAGCTTAAAAGGCTATTCTTCCACTATTGCCACTATTCTACAAAAATAATCCTTACTATGTACTTCTTCCTTCCCACCTTCCTTCCACCTCGGCAAAGCTTTTTAAACTGAATAGCTTTAAATGGTAAACAGGTGGTATGATGGGAATACTAGACAAAATAACAGGAGGGAACTCTTCTGGTCCAGAAGCTCTAGAGAACCTGGATGAGGTAATTGATGAGAATGAGATCGATGTTGTAACTCCAGAGGCAAAGCTTTATGTGAAGAAGGTGCACCTCAGGAATGAGGGAGACGCTGACCTTGTTATCAAGGAATTGGCAGCTGGCAACATTATACTTGTTGATACCACTCCAATAATTAAGCAGCCAAACAGGCTCAGGACACTTACAGAGAAGATAAAGGCATTTGTCAAGAAGAATGACGGTGACATAGCTGCCTTGACACAAGGACATGAACTCATAATAACTACTCCCAACGCCGTCAAGATAGTAAAATCAAGGAAGTAAGAGAGGTACGAAAAACAAAATAGATGAGGAGTTTTTATGGGTCTTAAGAAGAGAATTTCTCTGCCTTCAGCACATGCTGGCATAATGGGAGGATCCTTAACCCCACAGGCAGAGAGCCTCTTCATGATCTCTCCAGTTAAGTTCATAGTAGGCATCACAATATTGGCAGTAGTCATAAAACTACTCCACTTACTTATTGGTTGAACTGGATGGCCGTAGATAGTCATTGCCATCTTCAGGATTTTCCTTCTAAAAAAAGAAGTGAGATCCTCTCTTCTAAGGAAGTCTATCCAATAGTTACTGGATATTCTTTTTCTTCTAACAAGAAGGCAGTTGATGTTAGTGAGGAGTATAATTTGGCTAAGGTTCTTGGCATTGCACCTCAAACAGTCATAAAGGAGAAGCCAGACCTTGAACTCTGGATAGAACACATAAAGAAGTCAAGACCTAACGCTATAGGAGAGGTTGGCTTAGATTACAAGTGGGCCACAACACCAGAACAGAGAGAGGAGCAGAAAGAAGCTCTTTCTCAATTCATAGACTTGGCAGCTTCTATGAACAAGCCCCTTGTCATACATTGCAGGGACGCATACGATGATTTGATAGATATGATACAGGAGCATCGCTACGATGGAAAGCTTATGATGCATTCTTATTTTGGCACATATGAGCAGGCAGAGAAACTCAGCTCTTTGGCAGAGACGCTCTTTTCCATAAATACCATAAGAACAAAGGAAAAGAAGAAACTCCTCAGCTTCTATGACATAAGCCATTTTGTTGTTGAGACAGACTCCCCCTACATAGCAAGAGATCCGAGAGAAGTCAAGGAAGCGATAACTTACATCGCTGCGATTAAGGATATGGATTTTACTACTGTAGAGGAGCAAACAGCAATTAATGCAGCATCATTTTTCTCAATAAAAAGAGAGGATGTTCTCAGTTATAAGTTCAACCTTTAATTTTTCTCCAGACCTCAACTCTCTCAAAAAACAGCTCTTTCTTTCCAACTACCTCCCAACCATCCATCATCCCTATGTATTTCTCATAATTCTCATTTTCTGTTGACACTACTATGTAGGCTCTGCCGCCTTTGTTAAGGTAGTTGCCGCATTCTTCTATGAACCTTCCAACAACTCCATTGTCTTCTGTGGCAACATCCCCCTTTTCTGTTTCTCTGGAGAGATAGGGTGAGTTGAAAGCTATTACATCGTATCCCCCCCTAACATTTGAGAACAAGTCAGAGTAATAAGCTCTTATGTCAACATTGTTGAGCAAGCCATTCCAGCAGGCATTTTTTACTGCAATCAAGGAGATATATATGCAGTCAACGCTGTTTCCTTTCAATGCCTGCCTTATTCCTATGAAACCACTACCACAGCCAACATCCAAGAAACTCCCACTTTCCTTATCCAATGCCCTACTCAATAGATGGCTATCCTCTGCCGGCACATATACATCATCAAAAACAACCAACTTCATTCTGTCCACAACCCTATGCTCTTCCTTATCTCCTCTATGACAATAATGGAGGATGTTGCCAATATCACGAGGAGGAGTTCTGGCAATGTAAGGAAGGCATCGCACGAACCATTACATATGTTGTTTATGGCTTGCGGTATGAACAAGTTCCCTATTGATGCATTTAAGGAGATGGCCATCTGCAACACTGCCATTATCCCGATGATGTAGAGTAGTACCCTGTTGTTACCCAATTTCTCATAGAAGTGGCTCTTGAAAGACCTGCAGTTTAGGCTGTTCCATAGTTGGAAAAAGACCATCGCACTGAACCCCATAACAATTGCCTTGATATAGTCGGGCAACATTATGTGATAGAGAAGGAAGCTAATGGATGCTATGTAAAAAGCGCTGAACATTATGTTCATTACCATTTTCTTGTTGATGAGCTTTAGCTTTTTGAGAGGCTTAGATGTAAGGACATCGCTTTTTGGCGGTTCAAAACCTTGAGCAAGAGCTGGCGGCCCATCAAGGATTAAGTTTATCCACAGTATCTGCAATGGCGTCAATGTAAATATCATATTTCCAGCTTCGCTGATAAATCCATAGAATATCATAAGTATTGCGGAGGCATTGGCAGTAAGTTGGAACCTGAGAAAGTTCTGTATGTTTGTGAATATGTTCCTACCTATTTGTATCGCTTTTGTGAGGGTGGAGAAGTTATCATCCAATAATACTATGTCAGCAACTTCTCTGCTAACTGCAGTTCCTCTCTTTCCCATAACGACTCCTATCTGTGCTTTTTTGAGGGCAAGAGCATCGTTGACTCCATCGCCGGTTACTGCTACGACATTCCTCCTGCTCAACACCTCAACTATTCTAAGCTTGGCTTCTGGGGTTGCTCTCGCTATTATCTTGCTCGCCATAACTCTGTCATAGAGCTCTCCATCATTATACTCCTCTATCTTGTCCCATCTTACTGGCTTCCCTTCTATGCCGACCTTCTTTGCTATGGCTTTCGCAGTCGTTGGATTATCTCCTGTTATCATCACTATAGCTATCGATGCTTTTTTCAACTCCTCTATTGTCTCCTTAACGCCGTTCTTGGGAGCGTCCATAAATGAGAGCAGGGCAACCAAGGTTGTTTTCTTGCCTTTCCTTACGGCATATGCTATCACTTTCATGGCCTTCTTGCCGTTCTTCTCAACTATGCTCTCTACTTCCTTTATTTCCTTCTCCATCGCAACTTCTCCTTTGCCAGATAGGTAGTGGCTGCAAAAGGGTATGACTGCTTCGGGAGCTCCTTTTATCAGCTCTCTTCCATCACTCATTTTTACAGACATATAGCCGTCTTGCGAGGAGAATGGTTTTATCTCCTTTACTCTGCTCTTCTTGAGGCTCCCGAAAATGCGCATATGCTCTTCAGCAATGGCAACATCGACCTCATTCCCCACAAGCCCCCTATCTGTTAGTTGGACTTCTGTGGCATTCACAACATCTTTGAGGAGTTCCTCCATCTCGTTGAACATACTTTTGCTGTGTTCAACTCCCTTGTAGTTTATGGAGACGAGGGATACTTTCCCCTCTGTTATCGTTCCTGTTTTGTCCGTTGCTATTATGTCAACTCTTCCGAGGCTCTCCACTGTTGCGAGCTTCCTAACTATTGCATTGCTATCTGCCATCCTCTTTATGCCCAAAGCCAATATTATCGTCAATACTGTGGTTAGTCCTTCTGGGACAGCCGCTACTGCCAATGTTATGCTCAGGAGTAGCAACTCCGTTATGTCTGCTCCCTTGAAATAACCGGCCAACAAGAATACCAATATTATGGAGACTGCGAATGCTGAGATGTATTTTCCCAGTTCGCCCACATCTTTGTAGAGTTCGCTCTCCTCTTCCTTTACTGAGGAAAGTTTCTCCGATATTTTGCCAACTTCTGTCCTGTTTCCAGTTGCTATTACTATCGCTTTCCCGTTGCCCCTCAATACATCAGTACCTGCATAGAGTATGTTGTGCCTCTCTCCTATCCCTGCATTTTTCTTGCACACAGTACTCTTTTTGTGGACTGCTTCTGATTCTCCTGTAAGAAGGCTCTCATCAACTTCCAGCTCTTTACCCTCTATAATATACATATCGGCGGGTATTCTCTGGCCTTCTGAGAGCAATACGATGTCTCCAGGAACAAGTTCGGAGCTGTTGACATATTCCATATTACTATCCCTTATGACAATTATCCTCTCTTCTGTATACTTACTTAATTCTTCTATGCTTTTATCTGCTTTGTATTCCAAGTAAGTTCCGAATGAGACTGACAACACTATGGCCAGAACGATCCCATAACCCTCTATCTCCTGCCCAAGATAGAAACTAATAACTGCAGCTACTATCAAGAGGAATAGTATGGAGTTCTTAAACTGCTCTGCAACGATGGATAACAGGCCTCTCTCCTTCTTCTTCTCTATTTTATTCTCTCCATATTTCTCCTTCCTTCTCTCTGCTTCTTTTGCTGTCAATCCCTTTGCGGCATCGCTGCGGAGCTTTTTTATGACAGCTCCTTTCTTCATTGAATGAACTCCTTTTAACCACTTTTCCATTCTTTCCCAACCTCATCAAACAACGCAACCTTTTCCATAAATAGCTTCTTTATTTTCTCAAGGCTCTCCTTGTCCTTTGCCTCAAACCTCATCTTTATTGCTGGCAAGTTTGAGCTGGCCCTCACCAATCCCCATCCATTCTCCATCTCAACCCTTACACCACTAACACCAATTACATCGTATCCTTCCTTAATGAACATATCCTTGATTTTTTCGACGACGCCATACTTTAAGCTGTCGTCGCAATATGCCTCCATTGTTGGAGTAGCAACATAGTGTGGCAGTCCTCCAACGAGGTCGGAGAGAGGCTTTTCCTTTATGAGCTCCATTACCTTTAGAGCAGCAAAGGTTGCATCATCAAACCCATAGAAATATGGCTTCCCAAAGAATATGTGGCCGCTCATTTCTCCAGCCAGGGCTCCCCCTAATTCGTCCAACTTCTTCTTTATGTATGAGTGTCCCGTCTTCCACATAACGGCTTTGCCGCCGGCTTTTTCCACCACCTCTTTTATTACTCTAGAGCACGTTACATCATAGACTATGGTAGTGCCGGGCATCTCCTCAACAACCTTTTTTGCAAGTAGCGCTATGTACCTATCCGCCCACACAATATTGCCTTTTTCATCAACAACTCCTAACCTGTCTCCATCTCCATCAAATGCAATTCCTATGTCTGCTTCATTCTCTACTACGGCTCTTCCAGTTTCTTCCATCATCTCAACAACAGATGGGTTGGGGTAGTATTTTGGAAAATTATAGTCTGGCTCCCCATTTATTGTTATGACTTCCATCCCAGCTTCTCTCATCAATTCAGGCATAAAGAAAGAGGCTGTACCATTGCCGCAGTTAACTACAACCTTTTTCTTCCCCAATTTTCCAATATCTACCTTGCTAAATAACTCATCTCTATAATGCTCATAAAACTGCACTCTCTTATAAGAGCCACCTCCTTCCCTGAAATCCCCTCCTTCTATTATTGAGAGGAGCTCCTTAATGTCTGCTGGCCCTAAGGTTGAACTTAACGCAGAAGATAACTTTAGCCCGCTCCAACCTTTTGGGTTATGAGATGCAGTTATCATAGCTCCTCCCCTACTGCCATAGTAATGTTGTGCTGTGTAGAGCATTGGCGTTGTTGCCAAGCCTATATCTATGACATCTATGCCACTTTCCATTAATCCCTTAACAAAAGCTATCCTGAAATCCTCAGATATGTCTCTATAATCATGTCCAACTACGCAACTCTCAACTCCCTTATTATGTAAGTATGTGGAAAATCCGCGCGCTATGAGCTTTATGCTATCCTTGTTAAGTTCTTCTTCACTAACCCTCCCTCTTATATCATACTCGCGGAACATACTATTTTCTATTACCCTACTCATTTTTTTGCCCTCCAAAATAATTTGAGAACCTCTCAATATCGTCCTCCCCCAAGTACTCACCCGTCTGCACCTCTATTATCTCTACAGCCTCGTTGTAAGGATTTTCTATTCTGTGTATTGTCTCTTTTGGAACATAGTAGCTCTCATCCACAGCCAACTCCTTAACCTCCTCTCCAACTCTTACTCTCGCCCTTCCTTTTACAACTACCCAGTGCTCTGCCCTTTTTCTATGCTTCTGCAATGAGATGCTTTTACCTGGCATTACGACGATCTTCTTAACCTTATATCCAAGGCCCTCTTCTAAGACAGTGTAGTTCCCCCAAGGCCTGTATACTGTTGGCGGTATATCGGCCCTGCTATCTCCTTCTTTCCTAAGTTCTTCAACTACTTTCTTTACTTCTTCTGCCCTATTCCTATTGGCAACTAGGAGGACATCCCTGTCATCAACAACAACCACGTCGCTCAAGCCAAGGGTTATTATGAGCCTTTTCCCAATTAGGAGCGAGTCCTTCGTGTCCTTGCTTTTCACATTGCCTATATATGCATTACCATTCTTCTTCAATATCTCATACAATGAGTTGAAATTCCCCACATCACTCCAAGAGCAGTTTACTGCCATAACCTTGGCTTTCTTTGTCTTTTCCATTATCGCATAATCTATTGAGTTTGCCTCAACGCCATCATAAAACTCCTCAACCCCCTTCCCATATTTTTCCAAGATATGTGGGTCATAGCCTTTGCTCTCTTCTATGAAAGTATCCTTGCTGAATAGGAACATCCCGGAGTTCCAATAACCTCCTTCTTCTATCAATTTTTCCGCAACTTCTCTCTCTGGTTTTTCCCTGAATTCCTTGACACAATATAGCCCTTCTTTTTCCTTCTCTCCCCTGACTATGTAGCCATAGCCCGTGTGGGCATGTGTTGGTACTATGCCAAACAACACAATACCTTCTCTACATTCCTTTTTGGCTCTCTCCACTGCTTCAATTAAGGCATGTGTGTTACCTATGTAATGGTCGGAAGGCATAACGAGTATCTCATCCTCCTTACTTTCCATAACCCCATAGAATATTGCTGGAAATGTATTCTTAGCACTAGGCTCTATTAAGAACCTAATCCCATTGCCCACCTTCTTCCCTATCTCCAAGGCCTGGTTCTTTGCCAAGAACTCCTGCTCTTTTGATGTTACTACTGTTATGCTATGTGAGAATTTTGAGGCACGCTCAAGAGTTAGCTGGTAGAGCGACTTTCTTTCTCCTTTTTCTCCGCCTTCTCCATCTCCCCCAAAAAGTTTTATGAATTGCTTAGGCATTAGTTTCCTACTTAGGGGGTAGAGCCTCGTACCACTACCTCCCGCTAACACTATTGTTTCCATCTCAATCCCAACAGATTTATAAGCTGAACCTTTATTAACATTACAGCATGGCCTTGGAACAGAATTTCAAAGAGTACTCTGTGGCAGAGTTCTTCAAGAAAAACAAGCAGATGCTCGGCTTCTCTGGAAAAACAAGGAGCCTAACAACTATCATCCACGAGTATGTAACTAATAGTTTAGATGCTTGCGAGGAGCACAACATACTCCCTAACATAAGGGTTGAATTGGATGAGGTTGGGGATAGCAAGTATAAAGTCGTTGTTGCTGACAATGGACCTGGCTTGCCATTATCTCTTATCGGCAAGGCATTGGGCCAGATGCTCGCAGGAACGAAATTCCACAGGCACGTTCAGCAGAGAGGCCAACAAGGTATAGGCGCTGCTGGCTGTACTATGTATGCTGTGCTAACAACAGGGAAGCCCGTCCATGTAATAACTGGCTATAAGAACAAGATGGTTAGTTGTGACATATCCATAGATTTCAAGACAAACAAGCCAAAAATAGAGAATGTTGTTGAGAGCGATAGCGATTTCCATGGCATAATAATAGAGGCAGAGTTCGGCGATGTCAAGTTTGACAAGGGCCAATATGGAGCCCTGGAATACATAAGGAGGAGCGCAATAGCCAACCCCCACTTATCAATTAGCCTAAAAACACCCGACGGCAACTTAGTCTCATTTACGAGGACAGTTGATAAGCTTCCTAGGAAGCCTAAGGAAATACCTCCACATCCTCTTGGCATAAAATCGCACGACATGCTTGAAATAGCACATAGTAGCAGGATGCCTAAACTCTCCCAATGCTTAACAACTGACTTGTCAAGGTTCTCTGCAGATAAGGTAAAACAACTCAAGGACATGCTCCCAGATATTGATTTTTCCATCCCTCCAAAACAGCTCACGTGGTCGCAAGCAGAGGAACTTGTTAAGGCATTCAAGAGGCTTAAGTGGATAGCTCCTAGGACCGACATACTTAGTCCCATAGGCAAGGAGCAAATAACTAAGAGCCTTTCTGCCATTCTCAACCCAGAGGTCCTTTCTGTTGCTGAGAGGCCACCCAAGGTATTGCACGGAGGAATACCCTATCAAGTAGAGGCTGCTGTTGCTTATGGCGGAGGCATAAAGAGCAAGGGCGAGATAATGAGGTTTGCCAATAGGGCACCACTTTTGTTCGATACAGCAGCTTGTGCCATAACACAGGTGGCTAAGGCAATAGATTGGAAGAGGTACAATCTCAATGGATTGGACAACGACCCTCTCGTAGTCCTTGTCAATGTATCTAGCACGTATGTGCCATATACTGGAGCTGGGAAGCAAGCGATATCTGCCGAGGAGGGCTTGGTTGATGAGATCAAGAATGCCATACAGGAAGCTGCTAGAGGGGTCAAGAACCACATAAGGCAGAAGAAGAAAGCCTCAGAGATAGAGAAGAAGAGGAAGGCATTTCTCCGCTATGTGGAGCAGCTCTCTACGGATTTATCTTACTTGGCTAATGAGGACGCTTCAGTTATAAAAACTGGCATACAAAAAATAATAGATGAGAAGTTTGGAGGTGGCCTAAATGCCTGAAAAAGACAGCAAAGGTAACGAGGGAAACAAGGGCTATAACAATGCCACAGAAGGAGACAAAGATGCATATGAAAAGCTAACCAACATGGGCAAGAGGATGGTTGGAGAAATTAAGGAGGGAATGAGCCCCACATTTATAACTGCAATAAGGTCGAGGAGCAACATCTTCGTTGATGAAAAAAAGGGCTTCCTAAAACTTGGAGACAAGAGAGAGACGAGAAGATTTCTCAACCTAAGCCAGGCAAAGACTTTCATGCAGACAATAGCAGTTGCTAATAAAACAAAGCAGTTCATAGAGCAGGGCCTCCATACAAGTATCAGGGGTCTCTACTACCAACTCAAGTTCACTCTTGGAGAGGACCTTGATGAGAACATGTTTGAGGAGCAGACAGAGAGCAACGCCCTCATAGAAGACTTGGAGGCATCCCTTGCCATAAAAAGAGAGGACCTCCACCTCACAACAGATAGGAAAGGAGTCCTAGCAGGGCCTATCAAGATAGTTGACAGGTTTGGCGGGGATGAGATAACGATAGATGGCCAGAAGCAGGGAAGGAGTGGTTGGATGATACCGTCTGATGTTGACAATGGCATGGAGATAGAGAGCGTTGATGCCAACTATGTCCTTGTTGTTGAGAAAGATGCTCTTTGGCAGAGGCTCAATGAGGACAAGTTTTGGAAAAAAGAGAAGGCCATAATAATAACGCCCAAGGGCCAGAGTTCAAGAGGCACTAGGAGATTGTTAAGAAAGTTGGCAGACCTTGGCTTACCAATCTACTGTTTTATGGATGCTGATGCTTGGGGATGGTATATATACTGGACAATAAAGACGGGCTCCATGAACCTTGCTTACCTTGGACAGGATTTTACTGTTCCAGAGGCCCGCTTTGTAGGAGTCACTATGAGCGACATAAAGACATATGATTTCCTCCAAAAATTGACCATAAAAGCAAAAGATGTTGACATAAAAAGAGCCAACGATATGATGAACTACCCGTGGATAAAAAAGCATGAGGAATGGGTAAGAGAGCTGAAACTTGTCCTAAAGACAAAGAAGAAACTAGAACAGGATGCTCTCCAAGGACCCCGTCTTACATTTGTTGGAGAGTACTTGAGAGAAAAGATAGGGAATGGTGATGTGTTACCATGAAAGAGATACATGATTATTTCTCTATGCCCAGTGTTGCTCTTGCTCGACACGTCTTAGAGGATGTTTTACCTAATGATAAGCCTCTAGATGAGTTGAGGGCTTACAAGAGGGAGATGCTGAGAAGGAATTTCCACGCCCCTCTTACTTTCATATCAAGGAAAGCCAATAAGAAAGAAGAGAAAGAAGACAATGCGGATGAAGCAGCTGACATAAGGAAGCAGAAGAAAATCTTTATGGAGATAGCATCGTTGAAGAAGACAGCTCTTTCTATGACTACTCTCTACATATATGCGGAGAAGCTCAAGGAAAAGCTCAACAATAGGGAGCTAGCAAATTATGTTCCAAAAGCAGGCTCCTATGTCGATTTGTTGGCCACTTTACGTTATAATGCGGTTTTGGCATTCAAGGACATATACACTGTGTTGTCTTCTTTTGGGGAGATGCTTTCTGTTGAGTACTGCATCGTTGATGACAACGGCCTACATTACATAACAAGTAGGGCATATGCTGACAAGCTATCCCTAAAAATAAAGAAGAGCAAGATGAAGCGCTATGTAAGGCCTCTCATAAGGAGCCCCTATGTAAGGAAGATACTCATAGCTACTTCCCTTTCTTACTCACAACATATGTTGGAGTCGTCATTCCAAGAAAACGACGGGGAACTCTCCACTTATAACAACATACTGCATAAGTATGGCATAAGGGGCTACTCCCGCATAGATGCCAAAGAAGGCTTTGACAAATTAAAACAAGAGCTGGTTGATAATGGTTTCGCATCTTTCATAGAGGGTTCATTCACGACAAGAGAGGATATAGTTGGGAAGATAACAGCGAGGAGGAGCTTTTTCCACAACCGCATCAAGGAACTTGCTTCTAAGGCAATAGCGGATGAGATAGAAAAAGCTCTCAATGGTGGCAACAGGATACCCACAATGGCCAGGAACCCATCTACCGAACAGTTAAAAGTCTTGCCATACTTAGATCCTTCTAAGGAAGTATTACAGAGGAATGAGCAATCATGATAGAACTTAACTTAGTATCTCCTTTCATCTCTATATTAGCTGTACTATTCCCAGGTATGTTGGCATCTCTTGCTCTTTTCAAGGACAGGATAGTTGTAGAGAGGCTTGCTTTGGGAGCTTTTGTCTCTTATGTTGCCTTCCAGCTATTGGGAGCCTTTACTCTTTTTGTGGGCATTCCATTCTCCACTACTCTTGTATATGTGTTGCTTCTCTTGATATTTGCCATAGCTGTGTTTCTGGCTTACAAGCAAGGCATAGCTATTGACTTGGAAAAGGAGAAGAACAGCCTACTCTATACTATAACCATATTACTTGTCTTATAC
>RFJG01000038.1 GCA_003694965.1 Methanobacteriota archaeon
AGTAATGATGGATTACCCACAATATACAGGATATATAAAGTCGCGAATACTTCCCAACAGCATAATTTAAACTAACTTCCTAAGCCACGCAATCTGTTCTTGTATTGGTTTGTTGAAAGTTTCTAGCACGAGAGGGCCCTCTATGTTCTTTCCTTTCAAAAAATTCATGAAAGAAGGCCAATCAATATTACCCCTCCCTATGTCTAGGTGATCCTTCTTACCGTTGTTGTCGTGGAGATGTAAACAATATATTTGTTTGGACAAATGCGTGAATGCTTGTTCGATGTCCCAAGCATAGGCCGCATGGCCAGTATCAAAACAAACTTTTAGTCTTTTGTCCCTTATGTTCGTGAATACAAAATCAAAATCCTCCATTCTGCCTCCCAAGAATTTTTTAGGGGATATCTGAGACTTGGGTTTTAGGTTTTCCAACGTGAGATAACTACTGAAGCCATGATCCAAGGTTTTTTGAATAAACTCCACAACATTACTGAGATGCTCCTCTCTATTTCCATCCACATAGTATCCCATGTGGAGGACTAAATGGCTTCCACCAACATCCTCTAACACTTGTGCTGCATTATGAACATATTGCAAATCCCCGTCATTATCCGTTTTTTGGGGATTTATGCTATAATCCCACGGAAGATGGAAACTCAAAGTTAAACCTGAACCTAGTAAAAGATTTTTCGCCTCCTTTATCTTATTTAAAGAGAGTTTGGTAAGGTCAAACTCTATGTGCTCAATACGGTTTTCAATAGCATACTTAACATCTTGCTTTATGTCTGCGAAAGAAACAAAACCAAAGCGCATGTCTTTAGTATGCATTTGATATTTATAATTCTTCCTAGACTGGCTGTTTTCTTCTCTTCAAGAAACTTTAATTTATCCACCAGCAAATCCGGATATCCTTTCTTCTCCACCCTGTCTTCTCCTCTCAAACCCGAAAGATACAACTCCTTTTGAAGTTCTGGAGTGAGTAAGTCTAAGCGCTTTATTGCTTAAATGATGTTAGAACTCCTGAAAACTTATTTCTTATATACATTCCTCCGATGACCCATAGCAATAACTACTACTTTTTTCTGCTCGTGGAGGATATGCGCTATTAGTCTATAATTTCCAACCCTAAGCTTGTATTCGTGTCTTCCTTTCAACCTCTTGAAATATCTTAGTGGATCTCTAGCAGCAGTTTCAAGCTTAGCGATTATTCTCCTTGCTTCCTTATTATCTAATGAAAAAAGGAAACTCTCAGCTTCTTCGCTGAGTTCTACATCATAATTCATTTAATGCCAAGCCTCTTCTTAACATCAGAAAGCTTACGAGTCCTTCTCCCCTTTATGTCGAGCAACCCTCTGAGCAAAGAACTTCTAAACTCTTCAGAATATTGGCCTTCCTCATCCTTTTGAGGAACTAAATCAAGCAGTGCATTTAATAGTTCATCATAGGTTTCATTAGTAGCCCTCTTCAGCCTTGCTAAGCGCTCCCTTGTTTCTTGGCTTATCTGTATAGTTGTATAGTTCATGTATAATTTACTATGGATTAAATTTATAAGTTTACTTATTCAGATTGCTAAGCTCTTCTTGATCATGCCCTCTTCCTTCAAGCCAAGAGAAAACAAGACTATTCTATGAACGCATGTACGCGCTTAGGTGGGTTGCCGTCCTTGTAATAATCTATGCCTTGAACACTACCGTCGTCGCTTAAGATGAATCTTGAATGAGAACCAGCGACTTCAGTTGGGGCAATAACAGTTACATCTCCAAGGACTCTCTTAAATAATGATGCAATGTTAGTGCCTTTTCCTTGCTTGCCTGCCTCGCAGGACAAAAAGATTATAGTCGCTCCCTGCCTTAGAGAAGGCCCTATAATCTTAAGTTTATTGCCATCTCCTATATCTAAGTAGTTATCTTCTGAAATGCCCCTACCTAGTGCTATTTCTCCACTATCAAAGGAACCATGGCCACCCACCATAAGATTTGAGATTTGGCCATATTTATCGGCAATCTTAGCAACTAGCTTAAGCGCTGTAATATCATCTCCAGCCTCTATGATAAGTAATCTATTATTCTTACTAACTCTCTCTATCTGCTTGGAGAATTCCTCTTCGGAAAATCCGCCATTCTTGTCATAGTATGGCATAACAAAGACTGCAAGAGGTCTTTCACCAAGGTAGTTTTTATTTTTAACAAGGGAGAGGACTCTCTTAAGTGTTCCCACACTATACCTCTCAAAGGATATGATATTGAATTCATTCCTCAATAGCAATGCTTGTTCCTCTCCTATTGATTTTATGTTCTTTATGGCAGTTATGAGTTTTTTCAGCATTTTTTCGGGGCTGTTTTCTGGGCCAAGATGTTGGACAACACCCCCTACTCCATCTCCCAGGAGGTAATTGTAGATATAGGATTTCTTGATAATATTCATCCCCTGCGACGTGTCTCCGAGACTTCTTAGTATTATTGCGGTTGGGATTGCGCCATTCTTCAAGGAGTTGTCAGTGAAAGTCCCCATAAGCTCGATGAATTCCTTAGCGTTGTAATCTTGACTACTCAAGTATTGATTTATGCTGGCAATAGACAAGGGTATTAGTTCCTCTTTTTGAGTCTTAACCAGTCTGTTAATGAAGGGAAGTAGCTCTGGCGTGAACCTCTTATTCTGTATTAAGGATAGTAATGTAGAGAAAGCTGCTTTCCTCCTTATACCAGTTCTCCTTATGAGTGTTTGGCAAATTGACCTTAACTCTTCTCTGCTCTTAACTGCTTCTCTACTTTTACCTTGAAAATAAGGACCTTTGCCGTGTATTGAGGTTATTAGCTCATCTGGTACTGCGTAGGAGAGGTAGGATGTCTTAGTTGTTTGTTCTTGTCTTTGTCCGAATAATTCTACGGCCATAAATAGATAAGGGAGTAGGGATTAAAAAACAAAGCCTTATTGTATGATAAGGGTAGAGAAAAGTTTATTTATTTCAATATCTCTTGGTTCTCTCGTAGGCAGTAGTTTTATGAGACAGTATTGCCACTCGAAGTCCGATGTGCTAAATTTCCTCGTTCCGTCATCTAAGAAATAAGTGTGGAAGTCAGGGTCCTCCTTCCCAGGGCAAACCATATAGCCGGGGAACTCTACTAAGGACATCCTATTTTGCATCTCTCCTAATGTGGCAAAATCATCTTGTGTTTGCTCAATAATTGCATTTAGGTCAAAACCTAGAATAGAGGTTATATATTCCGCTAACTTGGTGTTTTCTTCTATTCCCTCTATTACTGACTTCCAGTAGTTTCCCAAGTATCTATATATGTTTTTAGCTACTAGTATGTTAGTGCGGCCCAACCTAAGCCAGTTATGAGGGTCTTGGAAGTAATCTAAACTATTTTTGATTGGGTAAGAGTGGAGCTCTACGAATAATGTGGAGCTGTCGGAGTTCCTAATTTTTTCAGCCCAAAAAGACAGCCTCTTATAAGTATCTATTAGTGATAGGACTGCATTTAAGACCCCCCTCCCTTCAAAACAATCTATGTCGCTATTTCTTTCCTTTTTCAATTGCTTCCTAAGTCTCACTACTTGCTCGCGCGGGGATGGAAATGCATAGCTACTGTGTTGTATGCCTTGTGAGTCAAGCATAGGGAGTAATCTCCTCTCATATACCTCTACTGTTGAATGCTCAGTAGCGTGTGGCTTCAGAAAGATTATGTTGGAGGGTTTCTTACCTTGCCTCCTCTTGTAGAGACGGATATCGCCATAAGTTGGAGGCTCAAACCTTAAACTCAGCTTAAACATGTTATAATTTATGGATAGATGAATTTATAAGTGTGTGTTTTGTTGCTTTGGACTCTTATGGCCGTCAAGCTATTTAAGAAAGGTTTTGCCTTTGTTTTATAGGCCAAAGATCTTATTTGAGGGGGTACTGTTTTATGTAGTCCTCTGGTAAGTCAAGTTTCCTTGCTGCGTTGACCACGATGTTTCTGTAATAAGGTGAAGGA
>RFJG01000039.1 GCA_003694965.1 Methanobacteriota archaeon
TATTAATTATTTGTGGCAGTGTGGGGTTATATTATTATGTGTGGTTTGAGCATTCAGACGACAACAGGAATATTTATATAGGATAAAACGCCTCATCTCTATGGGCCAGTCCGCCCGGAGGTAAGAAAATGGAAGACCTGATAAAGAATGTTTTGGGTGAAGGGGCTAGTGCGAACGAGAGTGGTAACGACGGAGTGATGAGCAACGACCAGATTAAGATAGTAACGATAGGAGTCGGCGGTGGAGGAAACAACACCATAAACAGGCTCATCAAGTTCGGTGTTAAGGGAACTGAGCTCGCAGTAGTTAACACAGATATGGAGCACCTTAACATAATCAATGACAAGGCCAAGAAGATACTCATAGGAAAGAGCATAACAAAAGGATTAGGAGCAGGTGGTTTCCCGGATGTTGGTGAAAAAGCAGCCGAGGTTGACAAGCCGCTAATAAGAGAGGTATTGGAAGGAGCACAGCTTGTATTTATATGTGCAGGAATGGGAGGTGGCACAGGAGGTGGAGCTGCACCCATAGTTGCAGAGATAGCCAAAGAACAGGGAGCCATTACAATAGCGATGGTAACATACCCATTCAACCTTGAGAAGGCAAGGAAAAAGAAGGCAGAGGAAAGCATCAAGAAACTCAAGAAGCACGCAGACTCTGTTGTCATATTGGACAACAACAGGTTGGTTGAGCTATTCCCCAACTTGCGCATATCAGAGGCTTTCGCAGTTGCTGACGAGATATTGGCAAGGGCAATAGGAGGCCTCGTATGGACTATAACACAGCCAAGCCTCATCAACATAGACTTTGCGGATGTTAGGAGCATAATGCAAGGAGGAGGAGTTGGCTTCATAGCAGTCGGAGAAGGCAGGGGCAATGAAAAGGTAACTCAAGCAGCAGAGGGAGTTATCAAGAACCGCCTCTTGGATGTTGACTTTGAGGGGGCGAAGGGAGCTCTTATCCACATAACAGGTGGAACAGACTTAACCCTCGGAGATGCCATACAGGCTGGAGAGCAGATAACAGACAGGATGGACCACGAGGCCAACATCAAGTGGGGTGCCCGCATAATGGACAACTACGAAGGGAAGTTGGAGATAGTTGCCATAGTATCTGGAGTTAAGGGTGCGAGCATCGCAGGACAGCCAATAGATGAGTCTGAGACATACGCAGGAGCTGTTAGCAGCTCAGCATTAGAGCTCCTCTAATAGACTTCTCTTTTCCCTCTTTTTTATTTTTAATTCTATCAATCAACTCCTGGAATAATAGCCAAGTAGGTTGAGTCTCTCCACGACTCTATTATCTTTAATCCAATTATGTATTCGGTGTATTGCTATTTACTTAAGAATATCTCAACAAGGACGGGGGAGCTAATAGAGCTGTTCTTGAAATATGCTACCCTCTCTATTTTTGCCTGGTTGGAGGCAAGAGGTGGGCAACCGAAGACGCTCTCGCTATTGTCTGGGAATTTGAGCATGAGGCACAAGTTGTATGGGAGTGTCTTATTGAGGGCAGCAGCTCTCTTCTCCATCTCCGCCGTGTCATTTATGAGGAGCCCTTTTTTCTCCAATAGAGAGTAGTCTGAAGATATTGAGAAAAATAGCTGAGACACCCTTATGGCTTGCTTGTTGAGGCTGTCCTGTATTATTGGGCTGTTCTCAAGGGAGTATTGCCAATAACCGAGTAATAGCATTATGCTTATGACTGCCATTATGGCAGCAACTATGACATCAAGCGTAAAGTATTGTCCCTTCATGGATTGCCACCTCCGCTAGACGCTCTAATCTTATGTATGACTAGTAGATTATTCTCAACGCTTATGTTGTACGTGCTACCGCTCTCCAAAACACAAGAGCCCTTGGAGCTATCAAAAAGGGATTGATCGCAGGATATGTTGGTTGAGAGCGTCTCCGTTGATGTGAGGTTTGAGAACTCATTAGCAACTAGGAATATGGAGCTCCCGCTACCGTCTGTGTTATTGAATAGGTAGACATTATAGGAAGAGGAACCCAATTGAGGCGGCAAGCTGAATAAGTAAGAGAAACCTTCTCCTACTCCATACACTCCCGAGAATGTTGATGAAAGCCTCAATACTATCTCATTAGCTAGCAAGTATGTTATGCCCCCTCTCTCCTGGTTGCCATATATGGAGATGAGGGCCAGTATTATTATGAAAGCGAGCAGGAAAATGCCCGTAAACATCAAGAATTCCAAAGCTACCTGTGCCTTGCTCATATTACCTCCTCGTTACCTATTGTTATTGTTGGCATACCAGCCGTATCATAGGAGCAGGAAACAGATGCCCTTATTTGGCCAGTGCCCACTACAGCACCATTAACAACTACTTTGTTGCTCTTATCCTCTATGTCAAGCGGCATCACAAAGCTATTCTTCTCCCCAACAACCTTTAAGTAAGGTAGCTCACCAACATCCTTCTCTATTGTTATGTTCTTGGCAGTAGACGGGAGGGATAGGAGAACGGACTTGTTGCTTGGACATTGTGCAAAGGAGCTCTCTGCTGCCTGCTTTAGGAGCTGCACTGCCGTATTAAACTGCTCCTGCTTAAGAGGCTCAGACCTTATTGAGCTCTGGCTAAAGAACAAGAAAGCCAGGGGCAATATTGTCATCGCAAATATGCCCACAAGAACGAGGTACTCTAAACTTGCCTGTCCCTTAATGCTAGCCATAGCATCCCTCCATCGCATTGCTCCACGAACAAGCTATGCTGTCTAAGTTAAGGTCTCTAGCTATGGATTCGCTCATCGCAAACCTGCCTACATCATAATCCCTTGGATCCAATGAACACATGTAAGGATCTTTGCAACCACTAAAGCCTCTCACAACGACGAGATTGGAAGATTGCCCAGCTACCCACTCATAATCAACCCTGCTTACGGCGTTGTCGGCCTCCTTGAACTCTCCAGTTATGAGGAATGAGAAAACGCCGTTTTTATCATCGCTAAGACTGCTGTCATTGGTCATCCTCTGGAAGAAATTCTGCGGCGGAGAACTCCTATAAGAGGAGTTCCACCTATAATAATAGCCGGATATGGCAGCTCTCCTCTGCTCCTCTATGTTGTAGAGGAGTAATTTAGAGGCGCTTTTCTTGATGTTGGCAGAATGTGGAGGAGAATATATGCTCTCAGGGGCACCTACTACTAAGCCGTCCCCATCAACAACCTCTGCCAGATATGGCTTGCCGTCTATTGATTCTATTAGGTTGTTAAATGCATCAGTATGGAGTAGTGCGAACATCTGACCTTTGCCGTCTTTGGAACCATCGTTATTGGAGTCGATCGGAGCATAGAGGGCATTGCTAAGAGAACGACGACAAGTGCCGCTATCATCAAAATAAGTCAGGGCATTGAAAGTATTGACTTCATTGTCTCTTGTATCGGTTCCACAGGAAATGCTATTAGTAGAGGATGTGCCATTGACTATGTAACCACTGGCAGCACTCTTTCCCCTTATGTTGTTGAACTTCCCGTGCAATAAGAAGGTAGTTCCAATGTCTGTCTTGTTGAGGACAAAGCCATATGCCCACCCTTGCCCATATTGTAGGCCAGTGGAGCTCTTCTCAACAGAAATGGCCGGAGAAGATAGTTGAGGGAACTCCTCCCTGCTATCAAAGTAGAGTAGCCTCGTTGGAGCATCTCCCCTCTCTACAAGCTTCCTATTAACAAGAGGGTCTGGAATTCCCTCTAATGGCAGCTCAACGCTTAATGGGAAATGCAAATTTATTGAACCAACGCCGTTCTCATCAACAACGGTTATGTTGAGGCTTGTATTTAGGAGGACTGTCTTGTAATCCTTAAGGCTTATCGACCAGCCAGGGAGTTGCGCATCCGGGACGCTAAACTTCGTTATCTTGAGGCCTGATTGCTTGAGGCTATCGTTGATGTTAGCTATGAGAGCATAGAGATAAGCCTTGTTAGTGCTCACATCTATCTCCCTTGCATTTCCGCCAGGGCCATCGTAGAACCTTGTTGGAGGAGTATAGCCGTATAAGAAGACCTCATAAATTGCAGCCTTGGCATCCTCTTCACTCCTTGCAGGGTAGTATGTTGTGTGATTGGCCACGTTATAGAGAGCATAGAGACCCGCATTCCTTACTATGTTGGATAAGGA
>RFJG01000040.1 GCA_003694965.1 Methanobacteriota archaeon
ACATTCACTGAAAAACACAAGATACGAGGCACTGAAGGATATATCCTTTGAGGTTTATGACCCAAAGGATGATAGTGTCAAGAATAGGAGTTTGTCTGATTATAGAGGTAAGTGGTTGATAATGTTTTTTTACCCTGCTGATTTCACATTTGTTTGTCCAACAGAATTGGAAGAGCTATCTTCCCTATATGATGAGTTTCAGAAGGAAGGAGCTTCTATAGTCAGTGTTAGCACAGACACTGTTTTTGTCCATAAGGCTTGGCACGACAATTCTCAAGCAATAAGCAAAGTGCAATTTGAGATGGCAGCAGACCCAACTGGCAAGCTCTGCAAGCTTTTCAATGTTTATATAGAAGAAGAAGGCTTAGCTCTTAGGGGTACTTTCATTATAGACCCGGACGGTGTTCTTAGGACTATGGAAGTGCATGACAACAACATAGGGAGGAGCGCCAAGGAGCTCTTGAGGAAGCTCAAGGCAGCGAAGTTCGTTAGAGAGAATGGGGGTAATGTCTGCCCAGCAAGCTGGGAACCAGGCAAAGAGCCCTTAAAACCATCCCTTGAGCTTGTCGGAAAGATATAATAATATACATTTCCCTTCTTTTTTCTTTATGGTTGACGAGGTTTCTGCTGGCTTCGTTGTTTTTTGGCCACATCCTTTAGAATACCTATTGCTCCATTATGTGGAGGGGCATTGGGATTTTCCAAAGGGCCACATAGAGGGTGGAGAGAGCGAGCTGGAGGCAGCTAAGAGAGAGCTTAAGGAAGAGACTGGATTAGATGTGCATGTCTATGATGGTTTTAGGCACACCTATACCTACTCATTTAGGTCCTATGAAAAAAACAAAAAGGTTGAGAAGAGAGTTATATTCCGTGTTGCAAGAGCCAATAGCAGAGAAGTGCTCCTTTCTCACGAGCACATAGATTATGCGTGGCTACCTTATGACAAGGCTCTGGAGAGACTCACATATGACAATGCCAAGAACTTGCTAAGAGAGGCTAATTCCTTCATAAGGCGATTAACATTTTAAGCTTTCTATGCAATTTAGGCCTATGGTTGACAAAAAAGAGCTTTCAAGAGAGTTCAGCCAGCAATGGGAAAAACACTACAAGATAGAAGCCCTAACCAAGAGAGGCTATAAGAGGCAGCAGTGCTCCTCCTGTAAGAGATTTTTTTGGTCATTGGCTGAGAGAGATGTTTGTGGAGACCCTTCTTGTATAGGTTATGAATTCATAGGTAATAGCCCTTCCAAAAAAAGGCTTTCTTATGTTGAGACTTGGAAAGTCCTTGAGAAATACTTTGTTGATAACGGACATACGAGCATAACCCCTTACCCAACAGTGGCAAGGTGGAGGGATGACCTCTACTTTACGATAGCGAGCATAAATGATTTCCAACCTTATGTTGTCAATGGAGAGCTGGACCCCATAGCTAACCCCCTTATAGTCCCACAACCATGCATAAGGTTTTCAGACATATCCAATGTAGGCGTTACGGGCAGGCATTACACTAACTTTGTCATGGTTGGGCAGCACGCCTTCAATAATGAGAGGACAGGACTCTTCTATTGGAAAGAGGATGCAATAGAGCACGACATCAATTACTTGAAAGCCTTGGGAATACCAGAAGAGGAATTAATATTCCAAGAGGATGTTTGGGCCGGAGGTGGCAACTTCGGGCCTAGCATAGAGTATTTTGCTGGAGGCCTTGAGCTCGGCAATTGCGTCTTTATGCAGTATGAGGAGCTAGCTGATGGCACTACAAGGGAGCTCAACACAAAGGTCATAGATATGGGAGCTGGCCTTAGCCGTCTATGTTGGATAACCAACGGAGACCCGACGAGCTACGAGCTCGTTCTCGGCAAACCCGTTGAGATCCTCAAGAAGGATTTCGGCATAGACATAGACAAGGAGTTATTCCTTAAGTATGCCAAGCTTTCCGGTTCTCTTAATGTTGACGAAGTAGATGACATAGAGAAGGCTAAAGAGCTCGTTGCGAAGAAGCTATCAACAACAAAAGAGGAGCTATTCAACAAGCTAGAGCCGCTCCAAGCAATATATGCAATAGCTGACCACACGCTAACGCTCTTATTTACAATTACGGACGGTATGATGCCTTCCAACTCTGGCGGCGGCTACAATCTCCGCCTCTTAGCTAGGAGGATATTCGCGTTTGAGGACAAGTATGGTTTTGAGATGGATTACAAGAAGGTTTTAGATGCCCATATGGACCACTTAACGGGGTTATTTGACCAATACAAAAAAGGAGTGGATGTGAGTGCTAGGGTCATAGAGGAGGAGAGGAAGAGGTATGATGAGACAAAGAACAGGGCCAAGAGTAAGGTAATAACTCTTGTCAAGAAAGCTAAGAACGCCAAAATAACAAAAGAGGACCTTCTCCTCTTGTATAAGAGCAACGGCATCCCGCCAGAGTATGTCCGCAACATAGCAAAAGAGAGCGGCATAGATGTGGAGATACCGGGCAATTTTTATGAGCTTGTTAGAGAACCGGACAGCTCAAGAACAGAGCACAAGAAACTCTCTATAGATGTCTCTCATTATGGAGCAACAGAGAAGCTCTATTATGAGCTCTCTTACCTTGAGGATTTCAAGGCAACAGTCTTAGGCATAGAGGGCAACTATGTAATATTGGACAAGACGATGTTCTACCCAGAAGGAGGGGGCCAAGCAGGTGATAGTGGCTATTTAGATGGTGTAAGGGTTAGCAACACTGTCAAGGTAGGCAACGTTGTACTGCATGAGGTGAGCGAGCCTTCTAAGTTCAAGAAAGGTCAGGAGGTAATAGGCGTTGTAGACAAGGAGAGGCGTTATGACATAACGAGGAATCACACAGCAACGCACATGATTACTGCTGCTGCCAAGGAGGTTTTAGGCAACCACGTGTGGCAGGCAGGAGCGAAGAAAGATGAGGATAAGGCGCACATAGACTTAACGCACTATGCCCGCATAACAGAAGAGGAGCTAGCAGCCATAGAGATGAAAGCCAATGAGTGGGTTATGGCCAACAAGCCCATCAATGTCTTCGTTTTACCGAGGAACAAGGCAGAAGAGAAGTATGGCTTTACAATATACCAAGGAGGCGCTGTTCCTGGCAAGGACATACGCATAATAGAGATAGAGGACATAGATGCAGAGGCTTGTGGCGGGACCCACCACCTCTTACAGGCTACTGGCAACATAGGATACATCAAGATTGTCAAGAGGGAGAGCGTCAAGGACGGAGTTGAGAGACTTACATTCAAGGCAGGTAGGCCGGCAGTAAGGTATGTTCAGGAGAGGGAGACCCTTCTCAAGAGGAGTGCAGACGTTTACAAGGTCCCAGTGCAGGAGCTCCCACAGACGTGCGAGCGTTTCTTTAGTGAGTGGAAAGTCTTTATTAAAAGGGCAGAGAGAGCAGAAGAAGAGCTCCTCAAAGAACTCCTTTCCAAGAGCGACATAGTTGAGGTTTCGTTTGAGCCTCAAAAAGTTCCACAACACAGCAATACAAAAGTAGTCCTAACTCCCTCCTTTATCTATGTCGTTGGGGACAATGCAGCTAATGTGTGGGAGAAACTAGCTCCTCTCAACATCAAGGGCGGGGGCAGTAAGAAATTCTTCAAGGGCAGGAGGGGAGATATAAAGTTAGAGGACTTAACTCCTCTTCTCCAAGATAGTGGCTAACTCTGATAGCAAGTTCTCCCTTAGCGGTTCAATATCCTTTTGCTTCCACACGAGGTAGTTGTAGTTCCTCTTTTTTTCATTCCTCTTGTATATTGTTGGCTCTCCCTTGTGCTCTATGAACACTTCTGTATTCCTAAGTGGTGGCCTTGTTTTTAGTAGCCATACACTGCTGGTGTAGTCGTGGTTGTATATGCTGACATTGCCTTCTATGTTATAATTCTCCCATTGCTTTGGCATCCCAACTTTTAGCTCAACGCCACCGTTATTCAGGAAATCAAAGCACTGTATGGAGCTAGCCCCCCATAGATGCATAGCCCTCTCCCCCTTACTCCCTTTATGGCACGAGAACCTGTTCAGCTCCGTCCCACTTGCAGGAGGTATTATTAATAGACCATACTCGTAGCCGTCCTTCATAACAACCTTATTATAGGAGAATATCGCCCTCTTGCTCTTGACGGGCTCTTCATACAGCTCCTTAAATTCATCAATAGTATATGTGTAGTTAGGGAGGGGCTCTCCTTCAAGGAACGCATAGTAACCCTTCACTTCCAGCAATGGATTTTGGAGGACCCTCATTCTTTCTTGAACCTCTTCAATTCTTTTTTCTTCTTCCTTTCTTCTCCCATCTTCTTCTTTATGGCAAACAAGAAGGTTATGTATTCACCATTCTTTACCTTGACGCGCTCCAATCTCTCCTCTATGTCATCCAAGAAAGTAATTATCTCTTTGTAGAGGTCTGTTTCCTCAAACCTTCTCCCCTCTTTTTTACTCCCCTCTTTGTATTCTTTTAAGGCCTGCTTTATTACTCTTATTTGCGCCTCAAACCTCTCTGCCTCTCTTGTGTCTTTCTCCAATTCTATAGTTAGGTGGTCTGCCATTTCCATAAGTTCTTCCAATGGCAACTCCGCAAGGGCATCCCCCTTCTTCTTCATCTCTTCTATTCCGACAGGCATCATAAGACAATGATGTGCATTTTATAAAAAACTATCTTTTTTCGCACTTGCATAAGTTGTTGCCGTGGGCCATCTCGTGTATTCCCAACAATATTAGGAAGATACCTGCCAGTAATAGCCCAGTTGTTGGTTCAAGCTTCCCTATGCCACCGAATACTATGCTCAGTCCTGCAAGCGCTTCAAGGAAACCATTTATCGTTTTCTTCTTTCCCATATTGCCACCTCTTAGCCCGGGGAGGGAGTCGAACCCCCCTACGCCGGTTTCTACTACATAGTTGTAGGAGACAACTTATTAGGGAGCTGCAGCCGGCTGCGTAGCCGCTCCGCCACCCGGGCACAATAACTACTACAAGTCTTGCCAAAACTTTAAAAACCTTCTTTGAGCATAGGTTTTGAGGTGTATTCTATGGCTAACGTTATTTTGGCCTTTTTCTTAGGCGTAATAAAGCTTTTGTTTTCTCTGTTGTTTAGTGTCGCTGCAGTCTACTTTGCGATAAGGGTTTTTGATGCCATAACAGGGGAGCTAGATGAGTGGAGAGAGATAAAGAAAGGGAATGTTGCAGTATCTATCTATTTCGGAGCTGTAATATTTACCTTCTCATTGATAATAGCCCCTTCTTTGCTCAACATCAGCGGTGAGATAAATTCATTTACTGATTCAATGAATGTGGGGATGTTGCTTTTCCTTATTGTTGACATAGTAGGGCTTATCTTTACGATACTCTTATCTGCGATCGCCCTCTACCTGACGATATTGATGATAGATGCTTTCAGCCACGGCATGAAAAAGTTCAAGCAGATAAAGAACGGCAACATTGCAGTAGCTATAACTTTAGCAGCCATACTCTTAGCTGTTGGCATAGTAATACAACAAGGCGTTGTCTCCTTATCTCACTTGATAGACCCGACAACTATATTCGTAGCTGTGCAGTGATCAGAACCACTCCTTTATGGAGTGCTGCCTCTCTTCTTCTTTTATCTTTTTTATGTTCTCAATTCCGTGCTCTATCCTCTCTCTTGAGAAATCGTGCTTTTCAACGAGCAACTCCAGCACTTTTTCTTCATCCATCTCCCCTTCCTCTACATTGGCATCTACAACAGGAGGATTTAGGAAGAATTCATACACATCCCTTATGTAGGGCTCAAACTCGTGATCGTATTTGTTTGATGTAAATGTGAGCATCTCTTCCAACTCCTTGTATTCCTTGACTATCTTGAGGGCTGTTTTTGGCCCAACTCCTTTCACTCCCTTGTTGAAATCATTCCCTATAAGCAAACCTATCATAACGAGCTGTTCCTTGCTTATGGAGAGGCTTTTTAGGACATCAGTAAGTATTATCTCTTCTGGCTTAACTGTTATGTACTCATTCCTCCTAGGTAGTTTCCTCCTCTCACTAACTGAGAGGTTCCTCACTAGCTTCGGAGAACCAAATAACAAGCTATCATAGTCTTGGCTCGCAGATGCATCAACAGAGCCGTTAGCAGCGAGGTGGGCAGCTTCTGCTTCTCCCTCTGATGGCGCTTGCACATAAGCTATTCCCATAGCTGATAAGAGTTCCTTGCTTTCCTTTACCATATCCTTTGTTAGCCTTATTGTCTGTTTGGCATACATCTCCATATAGCTTACTTCTTCCATATCCTTAGCTTTTTGGAGCAAGGCCTCTGCCTCCTCCTTCTTCTTTTTCCTCTCTTCTATTGTCTCATACTTGAATTTTGGTGGCTTCCCATCAAACACAAAAACAAGCTTTATCCCTTTTGACATCATCTTTATGCTCCTATAAAAAAGACCAGACAAGTGGCTCGTTATGTTTCCGTCAAAATCCTTTAATGGCGTTCCATCAGGTTGTCTTATAGAAGCTAAGAATTGGTATAATGTGTTATATGCATCAAAGGCTATTGTTTTCCTCGCAAAATAACCTATCTCCTTCTCATTCTTCAAGCCTTCCAAGAGTGGCGAGAGGTTTACTCCCATTCTGCCTGCTCCTCCATAGTCAGTTCTTTTTTCTTCTCTCTGTTGGCAGGGGTGAAATCCAAGACAACAGTCTCAACAAGCCTTATGTTAAATTTCTTCTCAAATTTTTTCGCTGTCTTCATATCCGGCATCATCTCTCCCCTTTCTATGTGTTTTAAGTAGCTTAGTGTTATGTTCATTTCCTTGGCTATGTCCTCCTCTCTCTTGCCACTTTCCTTTATGGCATTTTTTACTATCTCTGCATAATTCTCTACAATACTCTCTTCTTTGACAGTCTTAGGCCTCTCCTTCTTGACAGTTCTTTTCTTCTCCTCGCCGCTTTGCTTTCCCACGCAGGCATAGCAGGCCTCTACTTCTGCTCCCTCAACTATAACTCCTCTTGTTTTTCTTTCCAAGCCGCATATGTCGCATTGCCCCATTGAACCACCACACAATCCCTAACTATTTTTATATCTTCTCCTATTAAAGCCTTTTGTGAAAAAGAGAGACATCGCCCTTGCCATATTATCGCTTCTGCTTTTCTATGCTATTGTCCAGTCTTCTGCAGGCGCTCTTATAAAGTTCATAGCTTCCATATTCATATTCATACTGCTCACAAATTATTACAAGAGGACCTATAACATCCCTACGATGTATGGTTTCCTATTATTAAGGACGAGGAAAGGCCTACTCCTTCTCAATAAGATAGCTAAGAAACACTCAGACTTAATTACCCTCTTGGCAGATATGTCTCTTGGCTTGACATTTGGTCTCCTCTCACTCTTCCTTTTGGATTGGATGTCTTTTAAGAGGAGGCTTGTTTCTGTTGTTGGCGGCTTTCTTCTCCTCATAGGGATATTTTTCCTCTACCCGGCAGCAACGCTCTACATAACGAGCTTCGCATCAATGCCAGCAAGCTCGCAAACAGTGCAGGGCTTTGACATAGTCTTGCCTTTGATTACATTCATAGGAGGCCTCTTTTCCTCAACGATCCTCGTTACATATAAGGCTGCTTTCTCCATACTGGCAATGCTTTGGGACAAGTTCGTAGTCGGTAGCGATGTTGTTGTTGCTCAGGGGGCGACATTGCTTTTACCTGGCGTTACCATCCCTCTTGTTGAGGGGATATTTGCTTTGGCAACAGTCCTCATAATACACGAGGCAGCGCACGGTATACTTGCCATTGCCGGCAGGATAAGGCTCAAGAGCACTGGTTTGGTTTTCTTTGGCTCTCTTCCAGTTGGTGGCTTCGTTGAACCTGACGAGCAAGAGCTCATGAGGAGGCCGAAGGAGGTCCAGGCAAGAACAATAATAGCTGGCGTTGGGGCTAACTTTTTCGCAACGCTTATCTTTGGCTTTATATTCCTCTCCTTCTTAGCGATAACGGGCCCTTTCACAGCTAATGGCTGTTTCATCACAGGAGGCAACCTCCCACACGGAACAGTAGTCACCGCTATAAACGGCGTGCCGGGCTGCTCCTCCCACATAGAGGCTAATTCAACTGTTGACCTAACACTCTCGTCTGGCGAGACAGTGACATTCGTCTCTGACGCTAACGGCAAGATAGGAATTCTGGCATATCCTCTTGGCAGCAACTCTATGTTGAGGTTTTACTCCAATCCCCTATTGAGTTTCCTCTACCACGTCCTAGGCTTGACCCTTGTCATAAATCTCTTTGTGGGCATAATCAACTTATTACCAGTTCCTCTCTTTGATGGTGACTACATACTTAGCATATTCGCTGGTAAGTCATTATTGTATAAGGCTCTTAGGTATTCTGTTCTCTTATCCTTCTTATTGCTGCTACTCCCGGGACTTCTCTAACAATTCCACGAATAAGCTTGTATGGTTGGCATCAACTACTTTGACATCGTAGCATTGGCCAACTCTTACATTTTCCTTGAACACAACTTGCTTGTAGTTTTCGGTCCTTCCCTTGCCTTCTTCTGTTACTATTGCTTCCATCTCCCTGCCTATGTAATGCTTGTTCCTCTTTTTTGTTGTCTCAACAACTACCTCACTCATAATCCTGCTCCTCTCCTTAACAACGCTACTGGGGAGCTGCTTAAGTTTAGCTGCTCTTGTAAGTGGTCTTGGAGTGAATTTGGAGACATTCACAACATCTGGCATAGTTCTCTTAACAAGAGCTATGCTCTCCTCAAAATCACTCTCCTCTTCTGTGGGGTAGCCAACTATTATGTCTGTAGCTATAGTCATTGACGGCATCTCTTCCCTATAACTCTTGACAACTTCCTCAAAATCCTCTACACTGTGGGTCCTTTCCATATCAGCTACAACTTTCTCGCTCCCGCTCTGCACTGCTGTGTGGAGGAACTTGTATATCTTCTCTCCTTCATAAGCAGTTATGAGCTTTTTCCCCAACCTCTTTATGTGTTGAGGATTGTTCATTCCGAGCCTCGCTCTAAACATACCCTCCATCTTGTTGATCTTAGTAAGCAGGTCTGCAACATCATAGCCTCTATCTGTGCCATAGGTGCCCGTATCCATACCAGCTAACTGTATCTCAACAGCGCCAGCATTAACAGCCTGCCTTATCCACAACAATATGGATTCAATGCTCTGGCTCATGAGCCTTGGCCTCGCTATTTTTGTTTCGCAAAAAGTGCAGGAGCTCATACAGCCTTCTTGTATTGCAATCCTAGCTATGGCTCCCGTCTGTCTCCTTGGCAACCTTCCCTTGTCCCCAAAATCAACTATGACTTTCTTACCTTCTAAGCTTTCTCCTACCCTTCCAACAGCTCCTGGGCTAATGAGCGAGCTCGCATAGTGTGAGAGCTGTTTTTTGTGCGTTGTCAAGCAACCGGCTGCAACAACCTTCTTGCCTTTAGCTGAGAGTTTTTCCAAGTAATTCATTATCTTATTCTCTGTAGCTCCTTTTACTGTGCACGTATTCACGACTATGGCGTCTGCCTCCTCTTCCCTCTCAACTATTTCATGGCCCTCTCTAATGAGGACTCCTTCCATAAGCTCGCTGTCTGCTTGGTTAAGGCTACAACCATATGTCTTTATGAAAACTTTCACACAGCATTTCTCCTAAAAAGAGCTTAAAAATCCACACTTCCACACTCCCCTCACAATTATAAATCTTGCCCCTTCTTATCTTTTTATGTTGTTGGAAATTGCAATCGCGGCTATCGTTGTGTTGGTAATCCTTTGGGTAGTAGCAACCTACAATAAGCTTGTGAGGTTGTCCGAGTCAATCTCAAATGCCTGGGCCCAGATAGATGTTGAACTTAAGAGAAGAGCAGACTTGATACCCAACTTAGTAAATACTGTCAAGGGCTATATGAAGCACGAGAGAGGAACTCTGGAGAGGATAACGGAGTTGAGGAGCTCCATAGTCTCGGGTACTCCGCAAGACAGGGTAAGGGCTAACAACATGCTCACAGATGCCTTAAAGAGTTTGTTTGCCGTTGCCGAGAACTACCCAGACTTAAAGGCAAATCAAAACTTCCTATCATTGCAAGGAGAACTCTCATCTACTGAGAACAGGATAGCATCTGCGAGGTCCTCTTATAACAATGATGTTGTTGTCTACAACAAGTCAATAAAGACATTCCCCGCTATGCTGGTAGCGTCTCTTTTCAAGTTCAATGAACGTGCATATCTAGAGGCGGACGAGAAAGAGAGGGAAGCTCCTAAGGTTTCTTTTTAGTTTTCCCATTTTTTTCTCTATAGAGGCGCACCTTCCTTATCCTTTGGCTATCCTTCTTAGTAACCTCAAAAACAAATCCCTTGTATTTTATTTTTTGGCCTTCTTCTGGCAACCCCTTGAATTTCTTTAATAGGAACTCGGCAAGTGTTGAGACATCCCCCAACTTAATCCCAGTTATGTCCTCAAAATCCTCGCTCAATATAGAGGCATCAAATATGTAGCCGTCCTTTGTCCTTATTGCCTTTTTCTTGACTTTCTCCATCTCATCATATATGTCTCCAACAAGGACTTCCAATATGTCCTCTATTGTTAATAGGCCGACGACGATCCCCTGTTCATCTACAACCAACGCCATAAGGTTCTTACTCTCTTTCATCTTATTTAGGACTGCTATTACTGGCGTATATATGGATACGAAGAAGGGTTCGTATGCTATGTCTTTGAGTTTCTTTTTCTTCCAATTCCTGTCCTTTGTCTTTTTTATTATTTCCTTGAGGTTGATTATACCTGTTATGTGGTCTATACTATTCTTATAGATGGGTATCCTTGTGTGGTAGAGCTTCTTGTTCTCCATCTTGTCTAGCAGCTCTTTGACGCTTTCATTTTCTTCCATCGCAAATATCTCATCCCTGTTTATCATTATGTCCTCTGCTGTGAATTCTTCCAAGTCAAGAGCGGCCAATATGATATCTCTCTCGTGCTTCCCCACCTCTCCTTCCAGCTCTCCTATTTTTACCATTTCTTCTAGTTCCTCTTCAGTAACGCTCGGCTCCTCCACCTCTCCTAAATACTGTTTAACTAAGTCTGTAAGCGTATCATAGAAAATCACAACAGGAGTAGATATGGTAACCCAAAAATCAAGGTAAGGCGCTATTTTAAGCAAGTACCTCTGCGCATAGCTTGTAGCGAACAACTTTGGCAATACTTCCCCAAATGTAAGTATGAGGAATGTCATTATACCTGTTGCGAAGGCAATACCAGCATTTTGGAACACCTCCAAAGATATCTCTGTTGCGAGTGCAGTAGCGCCTATGTTGACGAGGTTATTGCCCAATAATATGGCAATTATGACCTCAGACTGTTTTTCTTTTAGTTTTTTGAGTATTTTGCCACTCTTGCATTTTTCTGCCAAGTAGTTAATCCTTGCCTGAGTAGTGCTCAAGAAGGCAGTCTCTACTGATGAGAATCCTGCAGATAACAGTAGGAGTACTAGCAACTCTGCTAACGATAGTGGGTTCATATAATTAATTTCCTCTCAACTATTTTTAAACTCTCCATTCCGCCTTTAAAAAAAGTGGTCAGCCTTTTATCAAAAGTTCAATCAAAATGTCAGATAGGCCTTTGGCCATCTTCAATTAGTTGCATTCCGACATCTATACGCCGGGATTCGGGCTTGCCCGTACCGACATTTTGGTCGAGCTTTTAGCAAAAGCTCGAGGGAGGTAGTAGGAACCGTAGGTTCCTACATAAGATAGTTTTTGCTCCGCTTTTTACCAAAAAGCGGACGGGCCCGGAGGGATTTGAACCCCCGACCATCGGCTTAGAAGGCCGCTGCTCTATCCAGGCTGAGCTACGAGCCCATTTTACATATTTAGTGTTAATAATGTTTTTAACACCTATAGCCCCGCCCGGATTCGAACCGGGGTCACAAGGTCCAAAGCCTTGCATCCTTGACCGCTAGACGACGGGGCTTTAGCACTTATTTTGTTGTTAAACTTTTTAATACCTGCTCTCTTAAGGAAATGTGATAGATGCCCTGCTGGGTTTCTTTGCTGGGATGCTTTCCGGCTTCATCCCTGGGATGCACATCAATAGCTTAGCTCAACTCAGCAGCTCTGATGAATTTATGATAACTGCTGCTGGCTCTTTTCTCATAAGCTCTGTCTTTCAGATGGTCTTCTTCCTTTCTTCTGTTCAAGAGGTTGCTGCTCTCCCTCTCATAGGTCGGTTGCTCAAGAGAGAGGGAAGGTTAAGCGTTCTCATTTACCACTCACTTGGCGTTATTATTGGCCTGGTTGTGCCCTTATTGATATATAAGACTGGCGCTCTCAAGAGCGCATATTGGGCACTAAAACCTTACATATGGCTTATCCTCCTCATTTCAAGCCTCTTGCTAATCATTAAGAGTAAGGAGAGGAAAAAATACGCAGCTCTCTTTTTGCTGTCTGGTGTTGTTGGATGGGTTGCCATAAACAACATAAGGGAAGCTTTTTTCATAATGTTTTCTGGCTTCTTTGCCTTGCCTCTTCTTTTGGAGAGAGCTGGCAAGGAGAGGCACGTAAAACTCGGCTCTCTAGATTTTGACAAGAAATCCCTTGCCTCTTCTCTTCTTGGGAGTGTCCTCGGTTTCTTTGCCATACTCCTCCCAGGCATAAGCTCTCCTTCCATAATGGCAACTGTTTTCCTGCCAGCAATCCCTAGCGGCACATCCTACATATCATTACTCTCTTCAATAACTGCTTCTCAATATCTCTATGGCGGCTATGCGAAAAGCGAGATAGGGATTGAGAGGCTCGGCTGGCTAAAAAGCGTTGCTGAGCCAAACCCTTACCTGCTTTTAACATCCTCTTTGTTTGCTCTTGCCCTCTCCCTATTATTAGTCAGGAAGCTAAAGAGCCTTTCCTTGTTGAGAGTGCCCGTCCTCGTTTACATAGTTGGCCTGTCGTTTTACTATGCCTCTATGTGGGGCCTCCTATTACTATTCGCTAGCTACGCCATAGGCCGTTTATCCATAGAGGAGCGTGTTGAGAGGACAGCAGTCTTAGGCTCTCTTTTACTACCAACATTGGTTGGCAAGCTCATCCCCATGCTTCTATTTTGACAGCCTCTACTTTGTCTTTGAGAGCATCTCTGAATGCCTTTGCCATTGCCATGCTCCCACATATGAAAAGAGTGGCTCCGCCAAGAGAAGTCTCCTTTTCTATGAATTCAGGAGTAAATCTTCCATTGTGGAAACCGCTAACATCTTCTCTTGTGAATGTCACGTAGAGTTTTATCAATCCTGCCTTGCTATAAGATAGGAGCTCTGATAAGTAGGGAGCTGAGAAATCCTTATTGGAGTAGAAGACAGAAAATTCCCCCTCTATCTTATTGCTTACTATGTGCCTAATTATGCCTATGACTGGCGCTATTCCAGAACCGCCGGCCAAGAACACAGCTTTTTTCTCCCCATTGTATGTGAAATGTCCGGCTGCCTTACTCACCTCTACCTTGTCCCCTAACTTTGCCTTCTCAGCTATGTATGTTGTGAATTGCCCTCCTGGCACTATGTGAAAGATGAACTCCAAGTAAGGGAAGGAAGGGCAAGCAGCTATGGAATATGGTCTGCCTACTCCTTCTATGTTCGTTAACCTCACGAATTGCCCTGCCTTGTAATCAAGGTTCTCTTTTTCTGGAATGAGCTTGACTATCCTATATGGGCCTATGCTTTCTATTGTTTTTATAGAGTATTCCATAGCTCGCTCTTGCTCCGTAATTGTTAAAAATCAAGGAGGTTCTTCTGCTTGGAGCCTCCTTTCTTACCTTCTTTTTCAGAGAATGAAAACTCTCCGAAAATTCCATCATATCCTTCGTGCCACAATACATCTCCCTTATTTACTCTTATTATGGCCTCTGCTATCTCTGGCTTGGCGCCTAGCCTTATGCTATCTTCACTAGCTTCATAGATGGAGAATTCGCTCCCAAAATACCTTATGAGCTTGTCATACTCCTCTTTGACTGTTTTTGTTGTTTTGGCTTTTCCGACGACCTTGGCTATTATTTGGTCGATAGGTATTATGTGGCGGAATGGCTTGGCATTTTCCTTCTTCTTTCCATATGGCCTGTCAGCGAGCGACATAACGCGATGCATAACTCCTATAGTGAGTGGTTTGCCACACACGGGGCATCTATTGTTGAACTTCATTGCTTCTTCTGGAGCCATGCATATGTTGCATTTCCTATGGCCATCAAAGAAATACTTGCCTTCTTGTGGGAAATACTCATATGTCTTTACCATTGCTTCTCCTGTCCTTATTCCCTCAACTATTGATTTGTAGGATAGTTTCTCAACCTCGAGCAAGTTTGCCTCTCTCCCAAGACTCTCTGGACTATGTGCATCGGAGTTGGAGACAAGAGTGAACTTATCAAGAGAGGAGAGCATCCAATTCATGGGGGGGTCGCTGCTAAGGCCAGTTTCAAGGCCTATTATCAGTGAGCTATCCTCTACAATTTCCTTGATGTTGTCCGCTCCAAACTTAGAGCCAAATAACGAGAACCATGGGGTCCATATGTGCGCTGGTATCATTGCTATTTCCTTACTTATACTCTTTAACTCATCCACCATCTCATTTAGGCTGTAGTTGAGTGTTGGCCTCCCATCCTCTTCCAGCTTACCGTGTTTTGAGAGCACATCATTTATCTGCTTAACAACCTCTAGAGAGGGGGCCAGCAACACAGTGTGCATTTTATATGTCCTATTGTTTATTGAGAATATGTTGCTAACCTCTACGCTCTGTATGAAATACACTCCATTGTAATAGTAGAGGCCATCTCTTTCATCTACCAACTTTTCCTCCATTTCTTTCAGCCATAGGGGATGTGTGAAATCCCCACTAGCCAGAAGAGATATACCCTTTTTCTTAGCACCATCTACCATACCATCTATGTTGAGGCGCGGAGAGGTGGCGGCAGAATACTTCGTATGTATATGGAAATCTGCTATTATTTTCACATAGCCTTGTCTAAGGCTTCCTTTAAATAATTATAGCAGTGCTCTCCATTTTCTCAATTTGTTATTGTGCCATTATCCAAAGATAGAATTTATCTCTTCCAATCTTTTATTACTAGTAATACCCTCAATTTCTCCCAAGTAGAGAGAGGATAGGAACAGCTTTGCATTGTTTGAATGGCTAACTCCTGCTCCCCCCTTTGTCTTGAATGCTTCGCTTGCATCTCCTCCGCAATAAGCAGTTATTATATCTATCCCTCCTGGGTGGTATTGGATATATGGAGTTGCATAATATACTGCATTATCTATTATTATCCAACAATCAGAGCTGCTGTTGTGTTTTCTAACTTCTTCTAAGGAGAGTGTTATGAGCGAAGAATTTAGCATATCTGTTTTGTTGCCTGTTGAATCTGCCACAGCGGTAATGTTAGTGTCCCCTACTTTAACTCTATTAGATGATATATAGAAGTAAGAGAACACTAATAACAAGAGAATCCATAAGGCTGCAGTTGCTTTGAATGTATTCTTCAATTTTTCAGAACCTGTCCTAGTGATGTTGAGGATCAATGCTGCTAATGTGTGAAGTATTACAAGAGGCAAGAAAAGGAATACTGTTGCTATGTTGTGAATATCCTTCATAACTCCATAGTCAACATTGAAATAGCCGGATTTTGCTGCCATCAATCCAGAGGCAAGCGACAAGAGGATTGCTAGGGCAAGGAGCCATGAAGTATATCTAATTGTTTTGTAAGCTATTTTGTGCATAGCCAACCTATTGGAGGGAATTAATAAAAAACCCTCCTCATTTGCAACATTACAGTATCCTTATAAAGTAAACCCCAATAATAGGTAGTATGGCAGTTGCAATATTTTACATAGCTCCTGACAAGTACAAGGAGGCAAAGAAAGTTGTAGAGAGCGACCCCTATGAAACGGATAGTTTTGCGCGCGTTGGCTATAAGCTAAAAGAAGCCAAGACATTAGGCTTAGATAAGGAAGGCTACTACCTCTACATAGATGCCGGTGAGGAATTCATTGCACAAGCCACTAAGAAATTAGAAGGAGTTGCTGAGAGGAAGAGCGGCGAAGAGGCAGAGAGCGTCAAGAAAGCAGTTGAGGAAGAGGAGGCCTCTGCATCAGCAGGCATAGGCAACCTGTTCGGTTGATATGGAGAAAAAAATAAAGAGCAGGGGCATCCCCAGCAAGGAAGCATTTTGGCTTCCTCCCTATTACAGCGAGGACATTAGGAGGTTTGAGGATGACTCAGGCAACGCTACGAGGAATGTGTGGAAGCTTGAGGAAATCACTAAGTTCATATTTCCCCCCAAGTATCAAGAGAAGTATTATGAGATAGCGAGCTCTTTCCTTTCCTTTATTTCGGAGAGGGGCGGCAAGGTTAGCGGCTCTGATGTGGGTCCTTTCCTAAGAGAGAGCGGGATATCTAAGGCAACCTTCTACAATAGGGTTTTGCCGAGGCTCAAGAGGGTTGGCATAGTCAGGGTTAAGAGAGAGACCCAAGAAGGCAAGAACAAGAAATATATGCATATGGACATAGAACTGAGCAAGACATTTGGTAATTACCTACTTAAGATAGCGGACAGTTGGCTAGCCCACATAGATGATGTCAGAAGTTTGAGAAGACAATGAAATCCAAAGGCTCTGGGTAGAGGGCGAAACTCCTTTCTTCCATTTTGAAACCTCTTTCCTCAAAGAATGTCGTCGCATTTTCCAACACAGTTGCATGCGAGATCGCTATTGTTGTTGGATAGAGCAGAGGACATATTTTCCTCATCATCGGCTCATAGCCACGTTCCATAACATAAGATCCGAGTAGCTCACTGGCGTGTTTGGCAAGCAGCTCAAATGAGGTGAGTTCAATGAATACATTTAGGAATAAGTTGAGCGTTTCTACTGCAACATTATCAGTGGAGGAGATGATGGCTACTTTCCTCTCTTCTTTCAGGATACCTTCTTTTAGGTACGTTGCTCTTTTTATTGCCTTTGAGATTCCCTCTTGCGTTATTTTGTGATTCTCCGTATGGGCTCTTCTCATAAGTATTATTTTTCTTTTCATAGTGGTCTTCCTCTATATATGTAGATTATGTAATCGCCGGGCTTTGTTATTGAGCCTTGGAAGCTTGCCCCTTCATTGGAGAAGCCATAATCCCCTAGCTTTCTCTTAGCTATTGGCAACATCATTCCCGGGGCAACGGCAATGACAGAGTTGTATATGGAGAGGCTGTCATTAACCCAATTCATGAACTCATTTAAGGATTCTGCATCGCAACAATCTTCCCCCAACTTACTACTATATGAGATGTCCGAGCTTATCTTGCCAACTTCCATAAGGCACTCTTTTATTATGTTGGCGCATTTTGTCGTCTTAAATGCCTGGTGCGTAAATATCTTTGTAGGTCCCTCCACCAACGGAGTAATATCCCTAACTCTTTTTTTGAATGAATCTGCTGCCATAGGGGGAATGTTTCCTGTTGCATCTGACGCAGCCTGTCTTATAAGCAGGAGTTTCTTGACCATAGGGGTAGAATATGTCAGAATATGTTTAAAAACATTCACTCCTTGACATAGCGCATCCTTTGCCTTATGTTGTTGTAGCGCTCCTCCACCTCTTTATCACTGTATCCTTTGACGACAACATTGGCAAGCTCTCCCATACTCGCAGCACTTGTGTAGAGGTCCGATGCCCTGTCCTCCAGCCTTGTACTTTGGAAAGCCAGCCCAAAATCTATCACATAAGGGGCACCATCTCTTTTTATGAGGACATTGGCGAGCGTAAAATCGTTGTGTATGACTCCACTCTTGTGTATTTTTTTGAGCAACTTGCCGATCAACATCGCGGTTTCTTCGCTCTTATTGGGCCTCTCCCCATCTATGTACTCCATCACTATGTCATATGTGTGGCTTGCCACCACCTTAGGGGTATTGACATAAGAAGCTGCTTTTTCCATTGCTCTTGTTTCTTGTCGTGTCCTCCTTTTCCTTATGTAGTCGTCGAAACTTCTTTCCCTATATCTCTTTCTCTCTCTCCTTTTTAGGACAACTTTCTTACCTTCTAATATGCCAACATAGACGCTGGCCTCTGCTCCCCTTGCTATAAGATGTAGAGAATGAATGCCGTGATTACCATCATCGTCCATGCTATCTTATTTGTGTGGAATATTTTAAAACCGTCAAGAGGGCCAAAGGGTATGAGGTTAAATAATGCAAGTATTGCGTTGATGCTAAAAAACATATAAGCAACTGGGTTAGCTATGAAAGGCAGCGCCAATACAGCCATTATTATGTTAGAGAGTGGCCCCGCGGCAGCTATGTGGAGGAGTTCTCTTTTAGACGGCCTCTTGAAACCGCTCATCATAACAGCTCCGGGTGCTGCGAATATGAAACCAAAGAAACTGCTAACCAATGCTAACACGAGCCCTAGCTTATATGTTACAAACCCCGCGTGTATGCCATAATGTTGTGCAACTGCCTTGTGAGCCAGTTCGTGGAATATGAAAGCAGGGACTATTATGGCAAAGACAATGGGCATCGCAACGAGAGCAGTTATGGATAATCCAACAAAGAGAATGCTGAAAGCGAGTGTTAAGACAAGTGAGGCAATTATTAGGGAGCTTATCTCCCCCCTATAGAATTTCATTTCAAGACCCTCTCCTCGTATATTATGCGGACGCGGGGTAGCGTAAACATACCCTCAAGAGTCTCTAAGACTCCCCTAACTTCTGACCCATTTGCTAGCCTTACCCTTACCTCTTCTCCTCTTATCTCTACAAGCGTCCCAACCTTTCCCAAGCTGGAGGGCATATAGCTGCCAGCAACAACCACAACCTTGTCCCCTTTCCTCACCCCTCTGAGTTGCGGGTAGAAGAGTGCGAAGAGTATAGTAATTGCTATGTCTAAGGCTATAAGCCTCCACAAAAGAGATGGCTCTAGTGAGAGAACCGCATAGGAGAGGAGAGACAGTGCGAGCAACGTAAAGAAGAGCGTTATGCTTTTCTTGAGCATCATCTGTACATCTCTCCTCCACCACTCTCAGCTCTCCTAACCTTCTCTATCTTGCGGAAAGCCTCTACAAAGTGGTCCATAGTTATCTTTGCTTTCTTCTTTGATTTTAGCCTCTCCCTTATGAGCATCATTCCGGCCTCTCTTGTTAAGTCTTCCAGCTCAGCTCCACTGAAGCCGTCAGTCATTCCCGCTATCTCGTCAAGGTCTACATCCTTAGAGAGGGGCATATTCTTTACGTGCACTTTTAGTATCTGTAGGCGAGCCTCCTTGTCTGGCAGTGGCACCTCTATGAGCTTGTCAAACCTCCCAGGCCTAAGGAGAGCGGGGTCTATCATATCTGCTCTGTTAGTAGCTGCTATGACAAAGACGCCTTTCATTGCCTTGAGCCCATCCATTTCAGTAAGTATTGTATTTACTACTCTCTCCGTAACCTTGCTTCCTCCTTCCTCGCTCCCTCTTCTTGGCGCTATCGCATCTATCTCATCTATGAATATTACAGAAGGGGCAGCTTGCCTTGCCTTCCTAAATATCTCGCGAACTGCTTTCTCACTCTCTCCTACCCACTTGCTCAACACCTCTGGCCCATTAACAGCTATGAAATTAGCCTCGCTCTCATTAGCCACTGCCTTAGCGAGGAGAGTCTTACCAGTTCCTGGGGGGCCGTAGAGGAGCAACCCCTTGACAGCCCTTATCCCAGCTTCCTCAAAGATTTCGGGTTTCTTGAGAGGCAGTTCAACAGCTTCTCTCAGCTCATCCTTGACATTCTCCAAGCCACCGATGTCCTCCCAAGTAACATTGGGCCTCTCAACGAACACCTCTCTCAGAGCTGATGGGTGTATCTCTTTCATAGCTTCTATGAAATCCTCTCTCGTTATTACAAGTTGCTCCAACACTTCTGGGGGTATCCTCTCCTCACTTATGTCTATTTTGGGGAGTAATCTCCTTAGTGCTCTAAGAGCAGCCTCTTTTGTCAATGCAAGAAGGTCTGCTCCCGTGTATCCGTGCGTTATGTTGGCTATTGCTTTGAGCTCTACATCCTCTGCGAGAGGGGTATTCCTCGTATGTATCTGCAGTATCTCAAGCCTGCCTTTCTTGTCGGGCACGCCTATCTCCATCTCCCTGTCAAACCTTCCAGGCCTTCTCAATGCAGGGTCTATGTGGTCTGGCCTGTTAGTCGCTCCTATGACAATGACTTGGCCCCTGCTCTTAAGCCCATCCATAAGCGTTAGGAGTTGCGACACTACGCGCTTCTCAACCTCTCCAGTTACGGCCTCTCTTTTCGGTGCTATCGCATCTATCTCATCTATGAATATTATTGAGGGAGCTGCTTCCTCAGCCTCTTGGAATATCTTGCGAAGCTTTTCCTCACTTTCTCCGACGAACTTACTCACTATTTCTGGCCCTCCTATGTAGTAGAAGGAGGCGTCGCTCTCATTAGCCACTGCCTTAGCGAGGAGAGTCTTACCAGTTCCTGGGGGGCCGTAGAGGAGAACTCCTTTAGGCGGCTCTATGCCAAGCCTTTGGAATAACTCAGGATGCCTTAATGGGAGCTCAACCATTTCCCTTATCTTCTGTAGTTCATCTCCCAAGCCTCCTATGTCATCATAAGTTACTGTTGGCACCTTCTCCAGCTCTCTGAGTGGCTCGCTCTTTATGATTATCTCCGTCCTCTCACTTACTATTGCAGGAGAAGATGGAGCAAGAGTGCTAACTATGAATGGCATCACAGAGCTTCCAAACATGCTAACTGGTAGTACATCGCCTTTTGTTATTGGCTTACCGACGAGCTTATGCTTTATGTACTGACTTAAATCTGTCATCGCTCTAAGGCCTTCCTTTAGGCCAAGGACAACCTTCTTAGCTTCCTTTGCCTCAACTTTGCTTATCTCAACAACATCCCCCAAGCCTACACCGGCATTATGCCTAAGTATGCCATCTATCCTTATGATTTCCTTGCCTTCATCTTCTGGTTGTGCTGGCCACACTATTGCAGCTGTCTGCTTCTTTCCTTTTAGCTTGATTACATCGCCGGGAGTAACTCCTAATTTCTTCCTAGCTGCTGAGTCTATCCTCGCCCTTCCAGTTCCTACATCTATTCTCCTAGATTCAGCTACCTTTACCATTAAACTCATAGAGCATCCCCCTCCAATATAGAGTTAATAAATTCTTTTAAAGCTGCTTGCCTCTCAACGTAAGTAAATGCCTTCCCTATCTCTATTGTGGGACTCTCTTCATATAGCTTTGGTTTATAGCGTGAGAGGAACAACTTAACACAAGGAATTAATTGTGAGCATTTTCTCTTTCTCTTAGCATATATCCTGCCTTCCCTAACATATGTGTTTTCGTTCTCTTTCTTGAATGAAGCAACAGCACTCTCATTAGAGGTGGGAGGTCCTCTATGCTCGTATGTCTCCTCAATACTCTCTTGCAAGACCTCAAGAGTTACTACATCCCTACTCTCTTCATTGAAAACATAAGAAGAGAGCACATCAAACCCTAGCCCTTCCAAAAAATAGGAGAGCTTAGTGGCGAGTCTCCATAAGACACCAAACCTTATGTCATCAACAACATCAAGAGGAGAGAAGGACAGGGACAAGAGCTTGTTCTCAACCTCTTTTTTCCCATCAAAGAAAAAGAACTTATTACATACGCTCTCAGCGGAGCTGTCTTTCTTTTCTCTTGCCTTGAGGTACGCTGAGCAAGCCCTCTTAGTTAGCTTCAATGTTCCTTCCCTTATGGGGGAGCCGACATTCCTCCCTCTATCAACAGGATCTATGAAAACAAAAGGTTCATCAAATTCCTTGCTTGGCTCCTCTTCTATGTATAGCGCTTCTCCTCTGTAATCTGCTAGTGCTTTGAGAGCCTTTTCAAATGAGCCAAACTTAATAATCAAGAGTTCACACAAGTAGCCCGAAAACCCCCCTATCCTTATCTCAGCCCCGTAAGAACCAATGTTTGAGAGGAACTGCTTTAGGAGGAGGACATCTCCCCTCTTGTCTTCTGGCAGATGTTTGTTTATGTAAGATACGTGGAACCTCGTCCTATCAACAGCGGTTGCTTGCATAGGCAACTCCACATCATAAGCTGGCACAATGTCTGCTTTGAAACATTCTCCTTTAAGGCGCAAGTAGGGGTGTTGTGCGTAAGCGCTCTCTATTTTATAGTTGGGGAATGCTCTCTTGAGAGCCTCATGTATGGAAGCAAGAGAGGAGTGCAAGTCCCTACCCTTTTCAAAGAATACAAAGACATCCAATTCTTTCTTGCCGTGCACTATTGTGTGTTTTGCCAAGGAGCCCATAAGCTCAACCTTGCCAAGAGGTGAAAGCACATCGACTAATCTATTGTATGTTGTGTTGAGTTCTGCCAACTCCTCCTTTGTTGGGGATAACTTGGCAATAATATTTTTTCTCTCCTCTTCACTACAAGCGACCATGGTATAGATGTGGTCAAGAGGGATTAAAAAGCGTTCCTAACACTTCTCAACTATGTCTGTCCGTTCTATGGAGAGGTTTGAGTGCCTCTATATGCTCAAGGAATTAAGGCAAGGAATTGGCAAGAGGTTCAGGAAAGCATATATGTTGAGGGATGGGAGCATAAAAATAACATTAGATAAGGTAAGCTATATTGTAACTCCGGGCAAGAGAGTATCGCTTCTCACAGCTAAGAGAGAGGATTACAGGGAGAATAGTTTTACGCAAAAACTCAGGAAGGAACTCTCTAGGAAGATATTGGAGAGTGTGGACCTCTTAGAGGGGGATAGGGTCTTTGTCTTTAGTTTTTCAGACGGCTACAAGCTCTATGTGCAAGTCTATGGCAAAGGAGCTGTAATGCTGTTCAGAGATGATGTGATGGTTGATGGTATGAACAGGCAGCGTTTCTCTCCAGAGGTCTCCACTTTAGAGACACTTGTTGAGAAATACCCTACAAAGCCACTGGGAGCAATATTGGTGAGGCTCTTAGGCAAGAAATACGCCAAGTGGCTCATAGAAAAGGAAGGACTTCCTGAAAAGGAGGAGGTATCCCGCATTATGACAACTGAGCTTGTTTCTAAGATAAAGGAAGGGGTAGAGGAACTCGAGATGGTGGCTAAACCCCACCTATGTAGCAACGACTACTCTCTTGTCAAGATCAACGATACTTGTGAGGAGGTTGAGAGCCTAAGTAAGGCGATGGATCTTTACTATGTTACTGAAGAAGTTGATACCGAGAAGATAAAATTAGAAAAAACAATAGAAAAACAGAAGGCCAAGGCAGAAGAGTACGAGGAGAAGGCAAGATCATACAGGCTCATAGGCCAGTGGATTTTTTCTCATGCTCATGAAGTTGATAATATCTTAGCAGCGGTGAGGAAAGGCTCTGTGGACTATGGTAAGGTTAACAAAAAGGACAAGACGGTTGAGATAGAAGTAGAGTTAGGAACTAGCTAATGCTCAATACTGCTCTTCTATCAAGTATGGTTCAAGCACTTTTTTAGCTTTCCTTTTTTTGTCTGCTGTGAGTGCTATTACGGTGTTCTTGCCGTCCCTGCTAACAACATAGAGAGTTGTCATGTTAATCTTTTCTTTTGAGAGTAGCTTGGTTATTTTGGAAAGAGAACCTGGCTCGTCCGGTATCTTTATCATTAGTGTGTCTGTCTCCAATACGTGAAAGCCGTTCTTTTTGAGTATGTCATAGGCCTTGTCTGGGTTCTTGACAGTTATTGTGAATATTGCCTTGCCACCAACAGAAACTGCAGAGACATTCTCTATGTTGATTTTTTCCTTTCCCATAATGTAGCTTATGTCCATCAACAGGCCAACTTTGTCATCTTCAACGATTGTCAGTGTCTTACTCATAGCAGGCTATGTTATATATATTAATTTTTAAGCGTTGTTGGGAAGCTTTTTAAACAAGCCAATTGATAGGGAATTGTGCTTTTTGCAAAATTACAGAGTTATGGGATAGAGGTGGCTCCTTACTTTATTGTTAGGAAAGAGGCGGATGTTGAGAGAGCAGTCTCTGCCATAGGTTACCCTCTTGTCGTGAAATTAGCTAGCGGAGAACACAAGACAGACATAGGGGGCGTTGTAACCAACATATACACAGAAGAGATGTTATATACGACGCTTGCTTATTTTAGGAGGAAGTTCAAGAACAAGCCCCTGCTCTTCCAAAAGCAAATCAATGAGGGTATAGAGGTCTATGTAGGCATAAAGAGGGATGAAAATTTTGGCAATGTCATAGTTCTGGGTTTGGGAGGTATATATGTGGAGGTCTTCAAGGACATAAGTGCGAGGATATGTCCCATAAGAGAGGAAGATGTTTATGAGATGGTTGAGGAGCTGAAATCAAGGAAGGTCCTCCTAGGATATAGAGGAGAAGGTGTCAATATAGAGGCGTTGGCCAAGCTAATGGTGAGGTTGTGCAGGTTCGCAAGAGTTGAGAGGATAATGGAGTTGGACCTCAATCCAGTAAAAGTTAGTAAGAGAGCTGCAGTAGTTCTAGATGCGAGGGTGGCAAAATGAAAAGACTATTTAACCCATCTTCTATTGCCGTTGTTGGAGTTTCCGCCAACCCTGCTAAGGTGGGTTCAACGATATTCCTCAACCTCATCAACAACGGCTATGGCGGCAAGGTCTATGCAGTGAACCCCCACCACAAGGAGCTCTTTGGAAAGAGAGCCTATGCTAAGGTATCCAGCATAGAGGGGGCTGTTGATGTTGTTGTCATAGCTACCCCTGCCAGCACAGTCCCATCTATTATAAGGGATGCTAAGAAAAAGACCAACAACATAATTGTGATAAGCGGCGGTTTTGGCGAATCTGGCAACAAAGACTTGGAAAAGAAACTCAAGAGAGTTGCCCCCAAGAACATGGTTGGGCCTAATTGCCTTGGCATATACTCAGCTAAGTCGAAGTTTGACACGCTCTTTTTTGCGGAACATAAGCTACCGAGGCCTCCTTATGGAGACACTGCCATAATAAGTCAGAGTGGAGGAGTTGGTAGCACTATATTGGGCTTAGCTGCTAAGGAGGGAGTTGGCATACATAGTTTTGTATCCTATGGCAACGGCTATGTGCTGGACGAGAGCGACTTCCTTATGGAGTATGCAAGGAACAAGGAAGTTGGGAAGATACTCCTCTACATAGAGGGCGTCAAGGATGGGAGGAAGTTCTCCAAAGCGCTAGCTTATGCACAGAAGAGGAAGCCAGTCATAGTTCTCAAGGCAGGCAAACAGGGCAAGGCAAAGCAGGCGGCAACAACACACACGGGGGCTATTGCTGGCAGCTACCTTACATATAAGGCAGTGTTCAAGAAAGCCCGTGTTGTAGAAGCTGAGAGCTTTGAGAAGATGTTCGATTATGCCAAGATATTCTCGCAACCACGGCCAAATGGGAATAGGTTAGCCATAATAACCAATGGAGGAGGGCTTGGCGTTATGGCAGCTGATGAGGCGGTCAAGCTATCCTTGGAGTTGCCTCAATTCACCCCGTCGACAACAAGAATGCTGCGCAAATCCTTGCCAAGCTATGTCTCTGTCAACAACCCTCTTGATGTTGTTGCAGACGCTGCTGTTGAGAGGTATAAGAAGTCATTACAGGCAGTTATGGAGGACAGGAACATAGACATGGTCCTTGTCAACATATTGTTGCAGCCTCCTGGCATGGACACTTCTCTTGTAGAGACTATAAGGGGTTTTGTTGGCAAGAAGCCCCTTGCGGTCGTAGTTCCAGGCGGTATGCTCGAATCAACGCTAAGGAGGATGCTAACGCAGAGTGGCATACCTACCTATCCTTATCCTGAGAGAGGAGTAGATGCCCTCTATACCCTGTATTCTTCTTCAAAGACCTCGCCAACTCTCTGAGGTGGGAGTATTCCCTTGTCAGTTATGTAAGCAGCTATCCTCTTAGCAGGTGTTTTGTCAAATGCGGGGTTGAGTATTGTGAGGCCGTGCGGTGCTTCGGGCCAAACCTCTTCTGGAGCTCTCATTTCTATGGGCTCCACCCTGCCAAAGAGGGAGAGGCGGTCAAATTTGAAGAGTTCAGCAGCAGAATAGAACGGAACGTTATACTTCTCTGCCAATATTGACATCATCTTCGTCCCTATTTTGTTATATAGATCTCCCTCGCTCGTGATCGCGTCAGCCCCTACCAATACTATATCTGCTTCCTTAATATATGTGGCTGCAGCGCTATCAACTATCGTCGTTGTTTTTATGCCCGCACCTACAAGTTCCTTGGCAGTTATGCGCCCTTGGAAAAGAGGCCGCGTCTCGCAGCTTATTACAGAGAATTCCTTGCCAAGTTCTTTCTTAGCTTTTTTGAGTATCCCCGTAACAGAGGAGGAGTGGCATATTGTCATCACAGTACTGCCCTCTTCTATGTGCTTTGCTCCATTCATCGTCATATTTTCATAGTTGTCATATAGAGAAGCTAGTAGCTCCTCTATGTTCTTCTTCACAAACTCCTTGAATTTCTCTATATTGCTTGTGCTCGTAGCATAAGATATAACGTGTCTTGTAGCGGCTTCTATGAGGTTCCTTGTCATAGGCTCTGTTACTCTTATGGACAGTAAGTTCTCCCTTAATTTGAGGAGGTGCTGTGCGAGCTCTTTTGGGTCATTGCCAACATAGTTTTCTGTAGCTAAAGATAGGGCTTTGATGGATGCCTTTGCCACATTCCTAGCTCCCTGTATCTTTACGCTTGCTATATCTCTTATTATGTCCTCAACATTATCATAGCTTTCCATAATGCGCTCTTTATTGGATGTCTTTAAAACAGTTCTCCTGCCAAAAAGCCAAGGAATAAAAAGAGCAACTCCAATATGGAGTTATGCCTCCGCGGATTAAGGTTAAGGAGCACCTTTTTGGCATACTGAAGATATTGGCAACCAACAGGGTTACCTATAAAGTAAGGGAGCTCCTCAAGAGGATTTAACTTTTTAAATATAATAGGAGAAAGAGGTCTATGCTCAAAAAGATATTCTTCGTGAGTTTCGTTCCTGTAGCTATGATAGCTTTATTCATAGCATCATCTGTTTTTGTCTTTACTTCTAATTACGGTCAACTAAAGCAGAGCATCAACGACACCATAACAACAGTTTCCATAAAAACAATCTACCAAAACATAGGAACCTACAACATAGATTTTGAGAGCTTGAAAAACATATGTAATCAGCAAATAGACCTTCCACAGGAGTATTCATTTGCCCAAGGCCTCTGCTCTGATATACAAGGTGGAAAGCTGAATGACCTTGACAGCGTCATAAGGAAAGTAGTGGCTGAAGGTTCTGGAGAGGTCCTTAAACCAATTGATGATGTCGCTGCTAATGTCAAGGGAGTCTCCCTTGTCATCTATGTGGTGGCAGCGCTGGCATATGTCATATACTTGTTTAGCATATTCTTAGCGAGGAAAGAGGGTATGCTTTTCTACCTTCTCGTAACTATTATTTCGTTGCTCCTACTCTTGTTAGTTATAGGTTGGATTACCAATGCTCTTGTGTCGCAAGCATCTAATGATGTCTTGGCTAAGATACCGCCGGAACTCAAAGCGCCTGCCTTGGAGGTCCTCACAACACTAAGAGACAGTATCATCCCTAAGATAAAAAACGATGCATTCACACTAACATCTATTATGATGCTCCTACCATTGGCACTATGGGGAGTACATAGGCTGGCTTTCCCACAAGGAAGACGGTAGCAACGGGCCTGTAGTCGAGCGGTTAAGACGTCCGCCTCACACGCGGAAGATCCCAGGTTCGAATCCTGGCAGGCCCATCGACCTTTTCTTGGAAAATAAGAGGGTATTGTTTTGCCAATACTTACCTTTTTAACGAGTAATCTACTGCGCATTGAACTATTATTTCAAGGGTATCAAATAATTTTATATCTGTATGAACCTGATTAATCGCTAAGGGAATTTCTGTGCATCCCATCACAATTGCTTCTGCTCCTTGTTTGACAAAATCTCTGGCAATGTCTTTCAAGAGAATAATATCTTCTGTCCTCTGGTTACCTCCCATAACATGTTCAATAACACGGTTTAGGATTTTTTGTTGTTCTTTATTTGCAGAGATTACTTCAATATTAGAATCGGCAAACGCTTTCTGGTAAAGTTTCAACTTGTTTGTGCTTTCAGAAGCAAACAGTCCAACCTTTGCATATCCTGATTTAATAACTCTTTTTTTTGTTTCTTCAATAATATTAAAAATTGGAACTTTAACTGCCGATTGCATTTCTTGATAATAACAATGAACTG
>RFJG01000041.1 GCA_003694965.1 Methanobacteriota archaeon
GCCTTATATCATAATTAAGGACGGCAAGGAGTATGTGGAGGCCAATATGCAAAAGATGTATGCCGCTACATCCGAAGTCATGTTCTTTGGAGAGACGCACGGCGACCCGTCAACAACAAAATCTCTCATATTCTACTTAGATGACTTAAAAAAAGCGGGTTTCAATGCTATTGCATTGGAGTGTTATGCAAACCTTCAACCGTCTATAGACAAGTTTATGGCAATGGAAGACCCTTCTAAGGCAGAAGATCTCTTATATGATACATTCTTGCCTTATTACAGTGCGGGCGTTTACAGTAAAATCCTGCTGTCAATGGCAGCCAAAAAGTCAAACACTCCTCTTTTCTGTATAGATATGCCCGCAACTGAATTTCCAGAAACCTTAACAGATATAGCATCTTTCTTGCCTAAGAGGGATGCTTGGATGGAGAAGAGAGTTCTTGAGCTTTTAGACAAGTATGGGAAGGTTGCTGTTTTATGTGGCCGTGCGCACGCCTCTTTCCTCAGCAAGCAAGTAATAGATTTTGGGGATGGCATAACGACGACGATAAACCCACTTGCTTATAGGTTGGGGATGAGAGGAATACCTGTTTATTCTCTGGATTTTCCATATTCATTCACTCAATTCAGGGCAAGGGTTGAGTGATTTATCAGCCCTTCCCTTCCTTGAGCCATTGTGCAAATTCCCTGAGATAATAGTCTGCTCTAGTTCTCCTTCTCCATTCGTGATACTCCTCTTCGCTCATCTCAGCTAGCGTTCTATGTTCTCCTTCTGGAATAAATACATAGTAGAGCTCGCTCCAGTGGTGTTCCGCTGGCTTTCCTCTAAGCTCCCTGGTTATTTCTCCATTAGCTCTAGAACTGAAGATTTTCGGTTCCTCTAAGTCTTTGCTCATAAAAGCCATCGCAGTCTCAAAATAGCAGCTTCTCTTCTCTTCCTCAACAAGCTTGAGGATCCCACTTGTTCCAAGGGTTTCCAAGACTGGCTTAATATAGGGCCCCGGAAATCCAGGCCAGGCATCCAAGTAAAAACCAGAGTCCATCGCAATCACAGGCTTTTTTATTTTCGAGTAAGCGAACATAACCTTCTCCACGGCAATTTTTTCTAGCTTATGGCTCTGCGGTTCTGGCATCTCCAACTCAATATGCTTAACCTCTATACCAACATCAGCGAGTGTCCTCTTGACAGAATCAACCTTTCCCTTATTAGTTGTTGCAAAGTAAAGCTCCATATTACTATAAGAGTGTTTTCTTTAATAATGCTGTACCTTCTCTTTAATTTTTCCATAAACTCCATCAGGATACTGTTTTAAATCTCCCTAATTAACACTAGCATATGCCCAAAAAAGCTAAGAAATCAAGCACTAAACCTAGGAGGAAGAAAAGACAGAGGAAAAGAGGCCTCTTATCTTATGGGGTTGCTTTTCTTTCCTATGTAGTTGTTGGATTAGCTAAGTTAGTGATGTTCATTGCCTCCTTGTTTGTAGCCCTGCTGTATAAGTTAGTTTCATTTGTCTTCAAAAAAGCCAAGAAACTCCCAAGAACAGTTAGGAAAGTGCCAGCATCATATGTTCCTTTTGAGGAGGTAGAAGCAGTCTCTGGCTCTATAGATGAGTTTGAGGATTCTTTGTATAATGAAAAGAGCTTAATAGGACTTATCGTCGGTGCCAGGGGATCTGGAAAGAGTGCTCTTGGTATGCGGATATTGGAGAATGTCAAGGCAAGGGGCAGGAAAGTTGCTGCTATGGGGTTCAAGGAGAGCTCTCTCCCTCCGTGGGTAGAGTGCATATCCTCAATAGATGAGATACGGAACGGCTCATTTGTCCTCATAGATGAGGGTGGCATAGAGTTTTCCTCACGCTCCTCAATGTCCTCATCCAATAAGCTCTTGACAGAGCTGATGCTCATAGCGAGGCACAAGGATTTGAGCATACTCTTCATAACTCAGAATAGCTCCAACATAGAAGTTAATACTCTCCGCCAGGTTGATTATCTCCTCCTTAAGAGGCCTTCCTTGCTCCAGCTTGATTTTGAGAGGAAGAAGATAAGAGAAATCTACACTAGTGTTAAGGAGGTTTTTGAGAGGCACAAGGATAAAGGGATTTTCTATATCTATTCAGACCATTACTTGGGGTTTGCCTCTGCTCCATTGCCGAGCTTTTGGAGCGAGAGCCTTAGCAAGAGCTACTCCACTTCCACTAAAAGACAATAATATTAACATTTAAAAACATTTCTCCACACTAATACACACATGAACAAAACAAAACACTTTAAGCAACTTGCCAAAGATGGGCAAGATGTTAGAGATGTGAAGAAGGTTAGAGTCCCCAAGAGCACAAGGAAGCTCAAGTTCCCAAGGATTGCTATGGCAATAGCGGCCACTATGTTAGCTGCCTGTGGTTCAGGGCCAACGAAGAAAGAAGCTCCACTACCAGCAAAACAGGCAATTGAGCAGACAGTCCAGCAGCCACAACAGCCAACAGAGCAACCAGCCATCAATGTTGAGTGTCCTCCTAACTCTGGCGTTGCTCAGAAGGAAGAAATAACAACAGACAGTGGAACAAAGATATATGTTTATTGTGAAACAACAACCGCAACAGAGCAGCCAGCAACACAGACAGTAACAGTTTCTGATGTCTTGAGTTCTTCTGTATTAAGACTTGGTGATGAAGTTCCCCTTAACCTACAGGATACTACCGTGATCTTCAAGGACATATCTGCCAGCGATGGCAAGGCTATATTGGAGATAAATAGTGCTTATGGCACAACAGTAACAAAAGTAGCTACGGGCGTTCCATTGTCCATAATGGATTCCAATGGAGATGTTGCTTATTTCCGTGTTAAGGAGACATTAAAGGGCTACACACTAGGCGCTATAAATATGATAGTGGAGATGTTGGACAACCCATCTTTCGCTACAGACATAACTCCAAAGTTCAACATGGCAGTACTTCCCTTAAATGAGCCACAAATGATAGGGCCCTACATAGTCAGGTTGGCTGACATAGCAAGGAATAGCGGCCAAGGTGGAGCTGCCATAATATCTATAAAGGATGCCCAATCACTCAAGACAGTTTATTATGCAGAGCTATCTGAAGGGTCTGTTGTTAAGTTTGCTGTTCCAGACAGTATTGGTGTTGTGAAAAAGACCCTTTTCAAGGTTGTTTCAGTCAACGACGGCTATACTCTTGGAGTTGTCAACGCCCTCATAAGCTTTGACCAAGATATGGAGGCAGTGCCAGTTGATGCAAATGGGGTGGCCCTAACGCAGTTCCCAGTATATTCTGGAGCCTCTTCGCAGCCTGTAGCAGATGCAGATGTGATACTCTCTTATGATAAGCACAGGTCTACATTTGCAGAGGAGGTTACTCTAAGCACTCCACTATCTCTGCAGGATGTGGGGAGCAGCAGGATAGTACTGCCTCTACTTGGCAGGGAATACCCAGTATCTTCAGCAGACCTGGCCCCTGCTGGGAGTATTGACTTAATACAAGAGACCAACTATGGAGTTCTCGGTCTTGGCGACTGCCTTGTTACCAACACAGGATATTATGTTTGCTTGGAAGAGATGTCCAGAGTGGATAGTACTGCATTTATCTCCGTCTATAAGTTATTGACAGAAGAGCTTGTTAAGCGAGACAAAATAAATCCAGGTCAAAATAAAGTGATAATGGCTCCTAATGGCGACATGATAGTGCTAAAAGCTTGGAACACAAATAATGGCTACAGCCTTGATGTTAAGACTGTCGAGCTATCTGCCGTGGATGGTGGAGCAAAATTGTCTGTTGATGGTAGCTATGCATACCTCCCGGGCTTTTCTGGCAATGTTACTTCAACAGCCAGCTACGATGGCAACAATGCTTTGCTATACAGCTACACCATCTATGTCCCTTCGGAGTAGCCACTCCTTTTTCTTTTTATTTTAGGCACATTTAAAAACACTTTATAACATAATATATAACTATGGTACGCAAAACAACCAAGTCCAACAAGGGCAATGCCAAAGCTAAGAAAAAAGCGAGCGATTTCTATTCCTGCGAGCCCTTAACTGGTTCTCTATCAGCTATGGGAGAGGATAGTGTAAACAAGGACATACGCAACATTGTGGAGCGATTTATCAACGATCTCAAGGGCAAGGGCTTGGAAAAGATGTTTATGGAAGGAGCTGGCAGCTATGCATTAATGCCTTACATAACAGATCTAATTAAGGACATAGCAGAGGTTACCGCAGAGAAACTTGAAGCGCCACTCAATGCAGATGCTCTCAGGAGTGCTATGCTAAAAGCTTCTGGCGGCAAAGCAACGATAATGATTGCTGACCTCGTTAGGAGCAACTACTCTTTCTATGAGAGGGAATTTTGGGACTCCCCCGGGAGGAGGCCCAAAAAAGAGACTCCAACAGTAGCGGAGGCAACAATAGAGCAAGAGGAGGACATTCCAGAAGCTACAATTGTAATGGATGAGGAAATGGAACCTGGTGAGATGATGAAAGCTTGGGGTTCCAGGATAGCAAACCACTTAAAAACAAGGAATGTTAGCTTTTCTTTGGAGCAATTAAAGAAGGATTTTGAGGAACTGGAAAAGGCAAGTAGAGACTACCTAAAAAATGCTGCTTCATTGAATGAGTTTTTTGACAGGATACTTTTGTGGAAGGATGTTTTGAATGCTATAAAAGTGTATTCCTCTGATAGCTTGGTTTCTTCTGTTGATGAGAATGCTAAGCTCCTCCTTGTCTATGGCAGTGTTGCAGAGCATATGAGGGACCTCTTTGTCATTTATGTAAGGCATGCAATGAAATGCATTCGGAGTAAGAACCCTTATCGTAAAGAGCTCAAGAAGAGGCTCAAAGGCGACCTAAGCCATTTCCGGGTTTGGATGAATTCTCCAATTGAACTGGTCAATAATAAGAACCACGAGATCTTTTTTGAGGGAATTTCACACCTCATAAAAATCCTTGAAAATGAGGATAGTGCTTATGATCTTTTTAAATTAATTGAAAAGGAGGTTATGCAGAATACCTCCTATTTCAATATTGTTGCTGGTTTTATAGGAACTGAAAGACTTGCCAAATTAGCATGTTATGGTTTTAAGAGGTGTGTGGAGTCTAGCCTTAAGTCCAACAGTTTATTGGGCCATATGCCTGAGAATAGGGAAATTGAGAAACGCATAGCACTGATTAAATTCCACATAGAGAGAGATGCTTCTTTCAAGGATCACGTAAAAGAAGAGCTATCCTCACTATCTTCTGATTTAAGGGGGTATGTGGACTCTGGCGACTCTTGGAGCTGGCAAAAAGACTATGTGGAGGATATCTTGGCCATGTTGGAGCCATTTATATCTTAATGAGGCTGTCCGCCCATCTTTTGTATCCTTTTTTCTCTAGGCCTTTCCTGATTATGTTCAAGCCTTTTTCGTATATGGCAAGGAGGCCTTCTTTGTCATACATTTCCCTAACTCTCTTGAGTGTTCCTTCTATGGAGTAGAGCATCTCCTCATTTCCCTTGTGCTTGGTTGCTATAAATAAGACATACTCGAGCAGTAATCTATGATAAAAATAGTAGGGCCTTCTTTTCTCTACGCCCTTCCTTATGAATAGCTGTTTTCCCTTGTTTCTCAAGTCTCTTACAACATAATAGTTGAAGTAGTCCTTGCTTGTTAATATGGCCTCGCATAATGTGGAGAAAGCAAACCCCAAGTCTTCTTTGTTGTACACGGAGTTGCTCTTCATAAGTTCAAGCATTTTTTCCTTGAGCTCCATAGTAGAGTGTACAAGAGCCACTATTCCATCTCCATCTCCACCTTTCATCTCTATTTTTCTTTGGAGCCTCATCAACTCAACGCCACTTGCTATGTGCTCTCCTATGAGCTTGGCTGTCTTGTCCTGTGATAGCATATACATAAGGTTCTGCATTATGGAGCCACTAGCAGCGAATACAGCTTTCCTCAATATTTTTATCGCTTCTGTGCTATCATGGTCGTTGTCCACCATCTTCCCTATAACGATGGAGAGTTTCCGTACTGCCTTGTGCGGCTCTTCTCTCATAGCCTCCTCCACTTTTTTAGAGAGCTTCTCCGCATCGCCAGCTATGGCATACCAACCCGTGCCTATCTCCTCCTTTTCTGCCATATCGAGTGGGAAAGGCTCCATATCTCTCTCAACAAGAGGTTCTGCATTTCTTATGGTCTTTTCTTTCTTGCCATCTCCCTTACTCCTATTAAAAGCATCGAGCATAGCCTTGTAGACTTTCTCCATATTGAAGATGCTCTCAAGCAACCTTATGCTAATGCTCTTTATTACTTGGACAAACTCCTCCTTAGTGGGAGCTTCTTCACAAACCTTGCTGAGTTGCATCCCAACTCTTTTCATTGCCGGGATAACCTCATTGTCCATTGCAATTGCTCCTAATGATGTCCTGCTATTAGCAGTTCTCATCACATCAGCAAGAGCCTTTTTCATGCCTTTTTTGAGGATGTCTTGAGGCACTCTTCTATACTTAGTAGCCATAACTCCAACCCACCTAATATATATACACAAATATTTATAATATAACACTTTTTATTGCCTATGTCGCCACCACTTGCTAGCCGCCTATGGCCTCAAAATTCTTCTTGAAACTCCTTAGGAAGATGAGCGTTAGGATGGAGGAGAATGCGATGGATAGGAGCCATAATTCCACCATCCCTATGCTTAGGGAGTTGAAAACTGTGCTAGCTGGGACGCTCCCTATGAACGCTATGGGCGTGATTATGTAGAGCATTGCTTGTGCAAATCCACTCAGTTGGTTGAGGGGCATGGCAGCGAACCTTACTCCTGTCCAAGCTACTCTAATTAACCCTTCTCCGCTCTTGTCAAGTGCGAACAAGCCAGCTATTAGCATAATTAGGAAGGCAGAGAAGGCACTAACTCCCATAAAGAAAGCTAAGAAAAAATTGAGGCCTATATTTATCTTAAAGTATATTATGATGATGCTAACTAATATCAATTCTGGAACAATCCTCCCGAGAGCAGTAGCATCTATGTTGGAGAGTAGAACTTGCTTCATAACGCTGTATGGCCTTGTCATATACACTGTTAGGACAGTCCTTCCGTTATCCTTGAAAAGTGAGTATATGTTGAATAATCCTATGAAATCTATGATTGCGAACATTAAGTTAGTCAGGGAGCCTAGGAGGAAGAGCGTCGGGAATGTCCAGCCGTTCAAGGAGCCGAACTTCTTAGCTAGGCCATACCATAGGGTAGGGTATACAAATACAGATAATAATACAAAGACTCCCAAATACAGCGTCTGCGCCCTATACTCTATGAGTTTCTTGGCAGCTATGCTTATGTATTTCTTGACAACTCCCACATCAACCACCGAAGCTCTCAAACTTTTTCCTTCCCTTAGCATGTAAGAAGCTCCCAACAAGGAGGAAGATGGCACTCCAAGCAAGGCTTCCTGTGACTAATTTTAGGATTATGGCACTATCTTGGGTAATAACTGCCTCTGCATTATAATAGAAGAAGTAAGGGAATGGCGTGTAATCCAGAAATTTAACAACATCGCTACTCATATAAGATAAGGGGATGGTGAAACCTCCCAATAGCGATATGGCTATCCCTATGACTACTCCAACTCCCCATATATGATGTATCCAGTATGTGAGAGCAGTTAGGGCATAGGAGAGCATGAATTGCAGCACTATGTTGGCTAAGTAAGCTATTACTCCTACGAGGGCAGCCAATGGTCCGAACAAAAGCAGTACAGCAACCTCTCCTATTATGAAAGGCACTATGCGGTAGAATGTTATCCCACCAAGTGAGTAGAGAATAACGAAGAATTCAGAAGAGACTGGTTTTGTGAAAGATTGGTCCCAGCCTCTGAGTATTGTATTGGAGTAACCTATGGACAGGTCTCGCGTGCGCGCCTCTTCTATGACAAACGCTACTATAAGGAAGTAAGGGAGGAGCTTCCCAACATCGTTGGGGAAAAGTGTGCTCCATATGGAGTAGAGCAGGAATAAGTATAGGATTGGCGTAACTACTGCATCGATCCAGTTCCCTAGGAATTGGAGGTTCTCCTTTATGCGTATCCTCATGCTACCAACATAAGGGGAGATGCTACTCATTGACTACCTCCATATATGTTCCTTATGACTCTCTCCAAATCCGCTTCTTGGACAGAGAAACTTACTATGTTAAAGACCCTGCCAGCTTCATCTACCATCTCCATCTCCCTGCCCTTTTCAACAGTGGCAACTATGGCGTTCCCTTTCTTCTCTGCTTCCCATTTTTTCAGGAACATCTTGCTCCCTTTCTTCTCTTCCGAGAATTCTATAGTCACTCTCTTGGTTTTCACATACTCTGCCTTTAGCTTGTCTGTTTTTCCATCCCATATCTTTTTCCCTTTATGGAGGACTATGACTCTCTTACATAGCTCTTCTATGTCTCCCATAATGTGCGTTGTGAATACTACACTTACTCCATCTCTCTTGTTTATCTCCTTGAGGAAGGAATATACCTTTTCTTTGACGACGACATCCATCCCTATGGTCGGCTCATCGAGGATGACGAATTTAGGTTTGTGCAAAAACACAGATGCCATCTCAGCCCTCATCCTCTGTCCAAATGAGAGCTTTCTTACTGGGCTGTCTATGATATCTTCAAGGCCTAGCAATTCCGTGAAAAAGGCGAGCCTCTCCTCATACTCCTTTTTATCTAATCCGTACATCTCCTTATAGAGTTCTAAGCTGTCCCTTACCGGCACATCAAAGAACAGGTTGCTCCTGTTCCCGAACAATACACCTATTTGCTTAAGGTAGTCCCTTTTTCTATCCCAAGGGGTGTAGCCAAGTACTTCTGCCTTCCCAGATGTTGGCGTTAGGACGCCTCCCAACATTTTCATAAGGGTTGTCTTCCCACTGCCGTTAGGCCCTATTAGGCCAAGGAACTCTCCCTTCTTGAGCTCAAAGCTGAAACCATCCAATGCTCTGAATGGCGTGAACTTTTTTATTAAGCCAAACAACCTTTTTTCAGCAAGTACTGGGTAGTCCTTGGATAGTTTTTCGACTACTGCTACATTTTTCATAGTCCCTTATAATTGGGATAATGGCTTAAAACCCTATCCCTTAGTGAGCGGCTTACTTGGAGTAAGAAGCCCTAAAGATTGCGAACCCTCCAAACTTACCGCTATTTGTGTTATATGCTGGAGTCAACATAAATTCCCCGCCAAAATCCCTGATAGTGACGTTGAATTTCACAGAAGGCCCTATTCCTGCAATGCCGTCAGCAACAGCGCCTACTGCCCACTCACTATTTAGTGGGTAGAAGTTTTCAGACCTATACCAGAAATCGCTGCCCCAACCTACTTCTGCTATGTCATAGCTCGTAAACTTAGGTAGCGTTAGTAAGAAGTGGCCGCCCATCTTAAAATTAA
>RFJG01000002.1 GCA_003694965.1 Methanobacteriota archaeon
AGAGCGTTCCATTGATAGAAGGAGTATATCCATCCAGATAATGCTCCCCCATAGACGGCATCAGTCACTACTCTCTTTGTGGAGCCGAGTATTATGAAAGGTATCAAGCTTTTGAAGAAATGCCAATCAAACTTCCACCCTTTTTTGTGGAACCACTTATATATTAGGAATAGGGCAACCAGCCCTATTGCTCCATACACAACTGTGTTGACAACATTATAGCCCGCGTGTGCCTCTATAGGATAAATGAAATAATCATACACAAGGTTTCCCGTTGTTGCAGAAGACATGCCATATTAACCTCTACTCTATTTATAATCCTATGTTGTAAGCTATGCTAACTCCTCAACTAATTTAATCCTTTCCTCTATCGGTGGGTGTGTTGCGAAAAGACTCTTTATGCTTGGTGGGCTGAAGAATAGGGAAGCAGCAGTGCCCGGAACATCCAACTTTTCCTTTGAGGAATCCCTTACTTTTTTCAGTGCTGAGATGAACGCATCCCTATCCCTTGTCAAGCGAACAGCTTCCACATCGGCAGCAGTCTCTTGCTTCCTGCTCATAAATGCGGACATCAGCAAGGCAAGCAAGTAGCCGATCGTCATAGCTGCCAACCCTACTAAGATGAGGCCTCCACTATTCTTCCTTCTCCCTCCTCCCCTGGTCCTAACTATGAGCCAACCAAGTGTATAAACTCCAGCAGCAAACACGAAGGCAGTTAATTTTAGGTCGCTATCTCCGTGCATTATGTGGCTAACTTCGTGCGCAATAACTCCCTTAATCTCCTCCCTGTTGAGCTTCTCAACCAGGCCTCTAGTAACTCCTATGGCAGCCTTCTTGCCGTGAGAGATGGCGAAGGCATTTACCTGCCCACTCTCTATAATATAGAGATCTGGTTTCTTGGCCAGCATTCCAGCTATTACCATCTCTTCCAGTATATTGTTGAGTTTTTGGCTAACTAAGCTGTCCTCATCACTTACCTTCTTAGCGCCCACAAAATAAGTTGCCATCTCCATAGGCTTAGTATATGTTATTGCCATATAGAGCAGCGTTATCCCAGAGAAAAGCACCCCTATGTCGCCATCAGCTACTCTCCATACAATGTAGTTGAAAAATAAGAAAATCCCCATAATGGCCCCTAGGATTATGTAGGCCTTTCTCTTGTTCTCCCTAATCTCCGTAAAGAGTTCCTTCACCATCCAATCACAGCTCTACATTGACAACTTCCTTTTCTTTCTTGTTAGCCTCTATGTATGGGAGCGGGTCCAAGTTTAACAAATTACCCAACACATTAGAGGGAAAGCTCTTCAACATAGTGTTGTAGAGATATGTCACATCATTATATGCTTGCCTCGCATAAGCTACTCTGTTCTCAGTACTGGCAAGCTCCTCCTGCAACGCAAGGAAGTTCTTATTGGCCTTTAACTCAGGATAGTTCTCAACTACCGCAAACAAGCTCTTCAATGTCCTTGACAATAAGTTGTTGGCTGCCATCCTCTCTCCGGGCTCTCCTTCAACTATCTTGCTCCTAAGTTGTGCTATCCTCTCAAGTGTGCTCTTCTCGTGCTGTGCATAGCCCTTAACAGTGTTAACTAAGTTAGGTATGAGGTCTGCTCTCCTCTTCAGTTGCACATCTATCTGACTCCATGCATTCTTTGACCTTTCCCTCAAGCTTATGAACTTGTTGTATGTTGCTATTCCCCACACTAATACTACTCCTACTCCTCCCACAATGATATAGAGAGCATCTGCCATAACTACCCCTAAGTTGCGAAGCCTTTAAAACCCATTCACTGCCAACTACTAATCCCAACTCCCAATCATTCCAAGGCTATCCCCCCAATTTAACACATATTATAAATATTTCTGTCCAATAATACATAAGATGCACAAACAATCCTTAACAAAAATGAGGTCTAGCTTAGTTTCCATAAAGAATAGCTGTAGAAAGGCACTATTCAGATGCAATCACGCAAGTGAGAGACTGCCAAAGAGAAAGGTTTACCGTTATTTAATGGCTTCAAGCGTATTGATCCTATCAATTATTGGAATCACTAATCTTAATTCTTTCGATATGCTTTTTGAAACTGTAAATCCATATAATCAAATTGTCCAAGAAAGGAGACTTGAGGTATATGGGACGACGGACCAAAACAAATTAACGAGAAGTCGTTATGTTACAACTCCTAGTCCTACGACTGAAAAGGGCGGTAGTGATAATGCTACTCCTACTGCCAATTCTTTAACCGAAGAGCAGAGAACTGCCAAGGAGGCATTGCATAAGCTGGGATTAACAAACTTGGAGAGCTATGTTTTTGACAAGAGGTTCAAACTCTATAGAAAGAAAATCATAAAGAGCCCTTTCAAAGACAAGAAGCAATACCACAACTCTCTCGGGATAAGTAAAAAGATAAAGATTGCCAAAATGTGTAAGCTTTTCTATGGTCCAGTGTTTAAAACAACCGCAAGAGCTTTTGGGGTAACGGAGAATTATATGGCAGCCATAATGTCTGTTGAGAGTTCTTGCGGCAAGGCACTCGGCAGCTACAAGCTTTTCAATGCCATAGTCTCCAACTACTTATTTGATAGAAGGAAGCTTCTTTGGGAAACGCAGCTAAAATGCCTTTCTTGGATGGCTGATAAAGGCTATGATGTTTATGTTCGCTCCTCCAAGCAGGGAGCTATGGGCATACCTCAGTTCCTTCCTTGTTCTCTAAAAAATAAGGGATTTGACCTCAACTACGACGGAAGGGTTAACCTCTTTGATATTAATGAGGCTTCTGCATCTATGGCATTGTTCTTGAGTTCTGCTGCTGAACTCCATATACCAGACAAGAAGCTTTTCTTATCCAATTATGATTACAATATGGAGGCAGCGTTATATACATACAACCCGAGCAGCTGGTACGTTGAGGCAATTCAAAAAATTGTGGAGGCTCTTAGGGATGCTGAAAAATAAAGAATTAGTTGGTGGCCAATTTAATGAGAAAGGGGCGCACGCGTCAGAACAGAACAATCCTAAATCAGCAATTTTCATAGCTTCCTATTCCAAGAGACTTGCTTATTCTGTTTTTAGAAAGATGAAAAGGGACACTGGAGAATCTGTCATAAGAGGACACTTACTTCCAGTAGTTGAGACAACATCTTCCATAATCAACGATGGAAGGTTCCAGCATCTTGCCATAGCTGCCGCTTGGCTTCACGATATTGTTGAGGACATTGATAATTACAATGTAGTAAATCCATTTGCATCTCAGCACTATACAGAGACTAATCCATCTACCATATTAATCAATAATTTGCTAAGCAGCTATGGAGAACTCGGTAACTCCCTATCTTACATAGTGTTCCTCCTAACTCACAACTCCGGCGAGCTTTACCAAGACTATATCCAGAGGATATTCAATTTTCCCGATAGGGATAACTTGAACATTCTCCGTCTCCACGTCATAGCATCCATCATAAAACTGGCCGACAAGCGTTCCAACCTTAACTTAAGTGAAGAGGGGTTGGCCCTGAAGACACTATCAAAAGCCTATGATACATATACAGGAGAGGAACTTCTTTCAGTAATAAGGAAGATGAAGCTCAATTGGTATGGTAGGGGTTTGCCTACAAAAACAGAGTTCCTTGACTTAGTTAGTGCTAAGTTTAGGACAAGGCAGAAAATAATAGCATTGGAGAATTTAAGCCACTACCTGCCTCTTGCAGAGAGGCGCCTGTTAATCAGGAAGCCTGTCAATAGAGTCTATGACAAGAGACTCTTGCGTGAGCTTTTGACAACTCTGTATATGGATTCCATAGATGCCAGCTTAATGCCTATAGAGCAGGTCATAGCATTAAGGGGCCTGAAATCAAAATCTTGGCCCCCTACATACAAGCCAATAATTCGGGAGATAGCAGAAAAAATGAAGAGAGGCGAGCTTCACACAAGAAGGCTTCTATGAGCCATAAGCAAGCCTTGTCCTAATTTTATTTGGCATTTGTCTTAATCATACTAACCCTACTAGCTCTACTAATTTTACTTAACCTACTTAACCTGCTTAGTAACCTTGCCAGCAGCACACCTACATTGGGCAGACTCTTATACACAAATACACAATTACTATAAGTTTATCAGCGTCTTATGTGTCATATGTAAGGAAGCTTTTTAAACCCTTCTTTATAAACTAATCCCGCAGCGCAGTGCCTCGAGGTGGGAGATTGGCAAAAACAAAAAAGCAGACAGTTGATGTTATAAACTATTTTTTGACCCCTAAAGCACGGGTCCTTAGTGATGAAGAAAAGGAGAAAGTCCTTTTAAAATATAACGCATCCGAAGACAAATTCCCTATTATTTACTCTTCAGATCCTTTAGCGGCAGCCTTAGGGTTAAAGCCAGGACAGTTAGTGGAGCTTGAGAGAGACGATGGAACTGGCCTCTATAAGTATTATCGTATCTGCGTAGAGGAGGCATAACGACGTGAACGCTCCACAAGATTTTCATTTTTGTGCTAATTATGTTAATTATGATAATTATGTTAACAGAGGTTGGATTATATGGTAAAGCAACTTATTGACCTTTATTTTAAGGACAACTCGTTAGTGAAGCAGCAACTTGACTCCTACAACAGGTTCGTTGAGCAAGGAATACAGAACATAATCGACAGGGTAGGGACAATAAAGACGAATGTTGAGGGCTTTGAGATAAAGCTAGGTAAGGTAAGGTTGGAACCTCCTCGTTTTTATGAGATAAAAGGGGGCTATAGGCCTATCCTGCCATCCGAAGCGAGGCTTAGGAACTTAACATACGCCAGTCCGATATTTCTTGAAATGATACCCATCCATAACAATGTTGAGAAAACAATCTACGATGAGGTTTTCATAGGAGAACTTCCCGTAATGGTAAAATCCAACCTATGTTACTTGAGCAGGATGAGCAAAGAAGAACTCACGGAAGCTGCTGAGGACCCCCTAGACCCAGGAGGCTATTTCATAATAAACGGAAGTGAGAGGAGCCTCATAACATTGGAGGACCTCGTTCCCAACAAGATGATGACTACCAAGGAGGATGAGAATACAATAGCCAAGACATTCTCCGTAAGGCATGGGTTTAGGGCAAGGTGTGTTGTCAGGCGCTCCAAGGACGGTATATGGTATGTTGAGTTTCCATCTGCAACAACTGGCATAACCCTTATGGGTATACTCCGTGTTCTTGGCTTTGATGATGATGGAATAGAAGAGCTTTTCAATATGGACATCTCGGAAGTAAAGAATGACGTCCTTTATAACCTTTATTTGGATGCGAGCAAGGAAGATGCTGTTGATTGGCTCTCTAAGAAGCTCTCTCCCGGGCAACCAAAGGAGTATAGAGATAAGAGGATGTGGAGGCTCGTCGACGAATACTTGCTTCCCCACCTCGGCGTAGAGGAGAAGGACAGGAAGAAGAAAGCATACTACCTTGCTAGGATGGCACAAAGGACAACTCGTGTTTATCACAAGAAATTAATACAGGACGATAGGGACCACTATGGTAACAAGAGGGTTAAGTTAGCAGGAGACCTCATGGAGGAGCTATTTAGGTATGCGTTCAACTTTTTGACAAAAGATATTATATATCAGGCAAGCAGGGTTGATGTCAGGGGTAGAAAGTTACAAGTACATACTCTCGTGAGGCAGGATGCTCTCAGCGACAGGATAATGTATGCAATGGCCACTGGTAACTGGATAGCAGGCCAAACAGGTATAAGTCAGCTCTTGGACAGGGTTAGCTGGGCATCAAGCTTGAGCCACAGGAGGCGTGTCATATCTCCATTGAGCAAGACTCACCCACACTTCTTGGCTAGGGACCTCCATGGCACTCATTATGGTAAGATATGTCCTTCAGAGAGCCCAGAAGGAGCAAGCATATCTTTGGTTAAGAACTTGGCAATGTTTGGAGAGGTAACTACTGGCGTTGATGACTCTCCAGTAGAGGAAGTCGTTAAGAATTTTGGAATAGAAGAAGACATAAAGAAGTCTTCCAAGAATAAGAGCTCTCCCGTCTATCTTAATGGTAGGTTCCTCGGCTTCTACAAGGATGGCAATGCTCTTGCCCAAAGGTTGAGGGAGAAGAGGAGAGAAGGCTCCATAGATATGCAGGTAAATGTCTTGTATAGAGAGGAGACGAACGAGGTATACATAAGTACGGACAAGGGAAGAGTTAGGAGGCCATATATAGTAGTCAAGGATGGAAAATCACTCCTTACTCCGGAGATTATGAGGAGGATTAAGGATGGCCAAATAACCTGGAGCCAGCTCGTCCGCATAGGTGTCATAGAGTACTTGGATGCCGATGAGGAGGAGAATGCCTATGTTGCCAAGAAAGAAAGCGACATAACTCCAGAGACAACGCATCTTGATAGCGAACCATCAACGATATTCGGCATAACTGCAGCACTTATGCCATTCTCCAACTACAATTCCAGCCCAAGACTCACTATGGCATCGTCAATGCTTAAGCAGAGCCTCGGCCTATATGCTGCTAACTTCAACCAGAGGTTCGATACTAAGAGCTATGTCATGTATTATCCTCAACAGCCAATTGTCCAGACAGCTGCTTACAAGGCACTCAATTTCAAGAAGAGGGCTGCTGGTCAGAATTTTGTAGTAGCGGTCTGCACATACAGGGGATGGAACATAGCAGACGCTGTTGTTATCAACAAAGGTTCTATAGATAGAGGCCTTGGTCGCGTTATGATGTTCAGGACATACGAGACAGAAGAGGTTAGCTATCCGAGCGGCCAGAAAGACATAATAGAGCTGCCTTCTCCAAAAGTAGAGGGCTATAGAGGAGAGGAAGCATACAAGCACCTCGACACTGACGGCATAGTAATTCCAGAGAGTGTTGTTAAGGAGAGGGAAGTGCTCGTTGGCAAGGTTTCTCCGCCAAGGTTTTTGGAGGAAGTATCTATCTTCGGCCTTGTTGAAGAGAAGAGGAGAGAGAACTCTTCTGTTGTCAAGGCAGGAGAAGGCGGCAAGGTTGACAGCGTTCTCATAGCAGAAGGACCTTCTGGCAACAAGATTGCCAAGGTTAGGTTGAGGCTTCCCAAAGTCCCAGAGATTGGAGACAAGGTTGCTTCAAGGCACGGCCAAAAGGGTGTCATAGGGCTTATACTGCCGCAAGAAGATATGCCATTTACAGAGTCTGGCATCGTTCCAGACTTAATAGTCAATACTCACGCAATACCGAGCAGGATGACTGCTGGGCACTTGTTGGAGATGCTTGCTGGAAAAGCGGGCAGCCTCGACGGCAAGCTCAAGGACGGCACTCCATTCTCAGCAGTTAGCGAAGAGGAGCTCAAGGAGAAGCTCAAGGAGTTCGGTCTTGAGGAGTATGGCGAGGAGTGGCTCTACGACGGCATAACTGGAGAGAGGATGAAGGTCAAGATATTTATGGGAGTCATATATTACCAGAGGCTCCACCACCTCGTTAGCAACAAGATGCACGCGAGGAGCAGGGGCCCAGTTCAGCTTCTTACATTGCAGCCTACAGAAGGTAGGAGCAGGGAAGGTGGCCTCCGTTTCGGTGAAATGGAAAGAGACACTTTGATAGGTTACGGCGCTTCTATGGTAATAAGAGAGAGGCTCTTAGAGGAGAGTGACAAGAGCATCCAATACATATGTAAGGATTGTGGAGGTCTAGGCTATATGGATTATGTGAAAGGTAAGCCTGCCTGCCAACTATGTGAGAGCGGAGATGTTAAGGAGGTTGAGGTGAGCTATGCCTTCAAGCTTTTATTGGAGGAGATAGAGTCTCTAACACTCTTCCCGCGCATAATAATTGGCAGAAGAGCTGCTGCCGATGAGGAGGTGGAATGATGTTGCTACACTACACACCAACAGAATTTGAGATAAAGAAGCTTAAGTTTAGCGTATTCTCATCTGAAATGATAATGAAGATGAGCAAGGCAAAGATAACCGTGCCAGACACATATGATGATGATGGCTATCCCATAGATGGAGGCTTAATGGATCAGAGATTAGGTGTAATAGACCCTGGCTTAAGGTGTAAGACATGTGGTGGGACGAGCAAGCAGTGTCCCGGACACTTTGGCAACATAGACCTCGTTAGGCCAGTTGTCCACCCCCACTTTGCCAAGGACTTGTTAAAGATCCTCAACAAGATATGCATCAACTGTTCTAAGTATATTGGTTCGGCAAAAGCTACCTGCCCTCATTGCAAAGAGGCACTGCCCAAGATAACATTGTCAAAGCCCACAACTTTCTTAGCAGATAAGGTGGAGATACTCCCAACAGATTTGAAGGAGATATTGGCGCAATTGAGCGACGAGGATGTCAGGAAGTTAGGTTATGACCCCATATATTCAAGGCCGGAGTGGTTCATAGTCTCAGTTATCCTTGTCCCTTCTGTTAAGATGAGGCCTTCCATAACACTAGAAAGCGGTGACAAGAGCGAAGACGACTTAACCCACAAGCTTGTTGAGATAATAAGAGTTAATGAGAAGTTGGAGGCCAACATCAATGCTGGAGCTCCCCAATTAATTATAGAGGACTTATGGAAACTCCTTCAATACCATGTCACTACTTATTTCGATAATGAGACTGCTGGCATCCCTCCAGCTAGGCATAGGAGCGGGAGGCCACTCAAGACAATAGCACAGAGGCTTAAGGGTAAGGAAGGCCGTTTTAGGTACAACTTAAGCGGCAAGAGGGTTAACTTCTCAGCCAGGACTGTCATAAGCCCAGACCCTATGATAAGCATAAATGAAGTCGGCGTTCCTCCTCACGTAGCTAATATACTCACAGTGCCCGTTCCAGTTACTGAATGGAACATAGAAGAGCTCAAGAAGCTCATAGAGAGCGATGAGTACCCGAGGGCTCTTTATGTAATAAGGAAGGACGGCATTAGGATGCGTGTAACCGAGACTTCAAGGGAGAAGATATTAGAGAGCCTCGGCGTTGGCTGGGTTGTTGAGAGGCAGCTCAAGGATGGTGACATAGTCCTGTTCAATAGGCAGCCAAGCCTCCACAGGATATCTATGATGGCACATATAGTGAAGATATTGCCAGGGAAGACATTCCGCATTAATCCTATTGTTGTCCCACCTTATAACGCTGACTTTGATGGAGATGAGATGAACCTCCACGCCCTACAGACAGAAGAGGCAAGGGTTGAGGCGCACGAACTCATGAAGGTTGAGAGACAAATACTATCGCCGAGGCATGGTAGGGCCATAATCAAGCCAACAGAAGACAATGTTACTGGCGTCTATCTAATAACAAGGGATGATGCAATATTCACAAAGGAGCAGGCAGCGAGGCTCCTCTATGTTGCGGGCATAACAGAGATGCCAAAGCCCGATGTTGACGGAAAGCTCTACTCCGGGAGGTTGCTCTTTTCTCTATTGTTGCCTCCTGGTATAAATGTGAGGAGGAAGAGCAAGATGGGCAACACTGTCGTTGTCAAGGACGGCAATATGATCTCAGGAACTCTTGATGAAGATATAATGGATCACGACATATTGGAGCAGGTATTCAGCAAGCACGGCTCAGAGGTTGCGAGACACTTCTTGGACAATGTCACTAAGATGTCACTTGAATATCTAACGCTTACGGGTTTTACAGTTTCTCTCAAGGATTACTCCCTTAATGAGAAAGCTGAGAAGAAGAGGGATGAACTCCTTGCTGATATGGACAAGGAGATAGACAAGCTCATAAATAAGTATCTCAACAAGACACTTGAGAGGGCCCCAGGTATGACGCTGAAACAGACACTGGAAAGCCTCATAATGATGATAACCTCTCAAACAAGAGATGCGATGGGTAAGTTAGTAGAGAATAGCTTCGGCCTTTACAACCCGTCTATAGTCATGGCAAAGATAGGTGCTAGGGGTAGCATACTTAACGCTATCCAGATGTCCGGCGTTGTTGGGCAGCAGGCAATAAGGAACAAGAGGCCTCATAGAGGTTATTATAAGAGGACGCTTGCCTTCTACAAGAAAGGAGATCTCTCAGGAAGGGCAAGGGGTTTTGTCTATGGACATTTCTCTGAAGGCCTAGAAGTTGATGAGTTCTTCCTCCACGCAATGGCAGGAAGGGACGCTACAGTCAACACAGCCATAAGGACAGCTAGGAGCGGTTATATGCAGAGAAGGCTCATTAACGCCTTGCAGGACTTTGTTGTTACTGAGGACAGGTCTACAAGGGATGCGGGAGATAGGATAATACAGTTTGTATATGGAGGAGACGAGAGAGACCCAATGTACTCTGCAGTTAAGGAGTTTGAGGAACCTCCAAAAGAGGATGCGGTTGATACTGCTGTATAAAGGTGATGTTATGAAATTTAAAATACAACCAGGAGAATCTGTTGGCATCGTTGCAGCTCAAAGCATAGGAGAGCCAGGAACACAGATGACGATGAGGACTTTCCACTATGCTGGTGTTGCTGAGCAAGTGCCAACAGGTTTGCCAAGGCTCATAGAGCTTGTAGATGTTAGGAAGGAGCCTAAGAAGCCTTTGATAGAGATACATTTCAAGAAGAGCTATTCCAAGAGCAGGAAAAAGGTTGAGGAACTCCTGTCTAAGATAGAGGCTATCTATCTTAGTGATGTGGCAAAGGTCAAGGAAGTGATGGAGAAGAACAGGATACTCATAAAACTTGATGAGAAGAGAGCGAAGGCATTGGGCATAACTATAAGTGATGTTTCGGCAGCTATCAAGGGAGCCGGCAAGAGGAGCAGGAAGGGCAATATGGTTGCCATAACACTGCCCAAGAAAGACCCAAAGGCGCTGAGGAAGCTCTACATAAAAATAAAGAAGACTCTTGTTAGGGGTGTTGATGGCATAACCAAAGCTGTTGTTGCAGAAGATGATGGAGAGTACTTCGTCAGGGCGAGCGGCTTCAACATAACAGGAGCTTTAAAGCTTGAGGAAGTAGATGCCTCAAGAGTCTTTACCAACAACATAAAGGAAATAGAGAAGGTTTTCGGCATAGAGGCTGCGAGGAACGCACTTCTTAGAGAGATAAAACAAGTTCTCTATATGCAGAAACTCTATGTTGATATCAGGCATCTTATGGTGCTTGCTGATGCATTGTGTTTTAGTGGAAAAGTCCTCAATGTCGGAAGGCACGGCCTTGCCGGTAAGAAAGCGAGCATATTGGCTAGGGCTGCCTTTGAAGAGACGGTTAAGCACTTAGTCAGTGCTGCGGCAAAGGCAGAAGAGGACAGGTTGCACGGTATAGCGGAGAACATAATAGTCGGTAAGACAGTTCCTGTCGGTACGGGCAGGGTAACACTTGAATTTGTACCGCCTAAGGAGGAATGATTTATATGGCAGAACCAAAGAGAGCATCTAGGAAAAGGACTAAGAAAACAAAGATTAGTGATATAGATAGGCAGATATCAATTTTGCTAGACACTGGGAAGGTTGTGTTGGGTTACAACAAGAGCATCAAGGACCTTCTTCTTGGGGAGACAAAACTTGTCATATACGCTCACAACATACAGCCGGAGAGGAAAAAAGACCTTCTCTACTATGCTGAGTTGGGGGACATAAAGGCTGTTGAGTACCCGGGCACTTCGCTCGCTCTTGGCAAGCTTTGCGGTAAGCTCTTCCCAGTTACTATAATATCTGTCAAGGATTTGGGAGAGGCAGAGTTTTAATGCTTGAGATAAGCGAGACAGAGATAAAGCTTACGAGGCTTTTCTCCGATGTTGTCGGCTATATGCCCCTCATAGCATTTGACATGGGGGATGCTGTAGCCTTCCTCGTTAGCAAGGAGGGGATGGGGAAGGCAATAGGGAAAGGCGGCAAGACAGTTGCCCTCCTCTCCAAGAAACTCCACAAGCCTGCTTTTGTTTTTTCGGATGCTGACAACATAGAGGATTTTGTCAAGAACTTATTCAGTAATGTTTCCATACTCAACATAGATGTCGTAGATATAATGGGAGAGAAGACCGTTAACCTCTTAATATCAGAGAAGGACAAGGCAAAAGCTTTAGGCAAGGGTAAGGCAAGGTTAAGGGCTGCCAAGGAAATGCTTAAGCAGCGATTCAATGCAGAGCTCAACTTGAGAAGCAAGGTCATTGCGTGATATTGTGAGAGCTCCTAATTTTTGTTTGGACGGTTATCCTCAAGGTAAGTGCCTTGACGATTTTGGGGGAAAGTGGCTAATACTCTATTTTTATCCGAGGGACAACACTTCTGGCTGCACTGTAGAGGCAAGAGAATTCTCTTCCCTTGTTAAGGAGTTTGAGGAACTCAATGCAGTTATTGTTGGAGTCTCTCCAGATTCTGTAGAGAGCCACGAGAAGTTTGCTAAGAAGCACTCCCTAAAAATAACACTGCTCAGCGACCCCAACAAAGACGTTGCCAAGAAGTTCGGAGCTTATGGCATCAAGATGTTATATGGGAAGGCAAGAGAGGGAATAATACGATCAACTTTCGTAATATCGCCAAGTGGAGAGATAATCAAGGAGTTCAAGAATGTGAGGGCAAGAGGTCATGCTCACAAGGTCTTGGAAGACCTTAAAGATATTGTCTAACCTTTTTAACCTTTTTTACACACTATTTATTTGATGCTACATCATAGTAAGTTGAGGGCTCAACTCAGTATGATGGAAGAGACCCCTGATTTCACTCCAAAAAGAATGCATATGTCCACTTACTTAATAGTAAAGGGCTACCATAATTTGTCAAGAAAAGGGGAGGAGGTGGAGTGGCATATTAATAACGGGACATTGCAGAGGGAGATCATAGAAGGAAGGATAAGGCCACGAATACCTATTTATGACAGGAATGTTATGTGCAATGTCATAACAGAGCTTATACGCATTAGTAGGATTTCTCCCATCGCTAAGGCATCGCCTCTACATTTTATCGATGCAGGTCTAGCCTCTCCATTATATTTGAAATATGGCGGTTGCCCTTATCTGTTTTTGTCTGCATATGGTTTTGCTGTTGACCCTGCAAAGTTTTCCAAGTACAAATTGACAAAAAAAGACCTGCTCCCGTGGAGAATGAGAGAACCACCACGTTGGGCATTGATGGAACCTTTTTATACACTTGGGAAGGAGTGGGGTTTTGACTTAGGGAAAGCGATCAAGACCGATTATTCTCTTAGCGCATATAGGATAGCTCTCAGCCGTTTCTTAATCGGTGCAACAGGTGTTCCGCCTTCTGAATTAGAGTATAGGGATATGGAAAGAATATCCCGAGAGTATGTTGGCATCACTGCTCCTAATGTTGTCAGAAGGATGGGCAGGGGTGCCGGAGATGGTGTTATGAGGCTCGATGACTTTTTGCTTCAAGCAAACTACATAATAGATGTTAGGACTTCTTTGTTGCATGCTTATATGTTGGATTTTGTTGACTCACAAAACTACATATATCCTTGGAACAGGGTTAGGTTGGGAGAGAAGTTTTTAAAAAATAGGGATTTGGCAAGGGCAGCAATAAGGTGGGCATTCTGGAAATTAGGAAGCGTGCAAGAAATAAATCAGAGTAACCTCAAGGAGTTGGGAATATTCAATTTAATTAGGCATCACTTTGGTTACTCAATAAAACGTGCATTAGAGGAGTCTTCTTTAATTTGGTCTGAGCAGGAACTCCTAGAACATAGCAGGAAAATGTCTTTTTCACAGAAGAAGGATTATCCTTGGGAAATAGTGGGAGAACTTTCTATAAATATATGGGATAAAAAGGAGATTCGTGCAGCAGCTATTAGGTGGCTCGCAAATGAAGTAGGCACAACTAACCTTTCAAAAAAAGATTTTATGGAGAGTCCTCTTGCATCTCTTTTTATCAATAGGTACCATGGCTCCGTATATGCCGCCTTAGTTGATGCCGGCTTTGCTTTTTCAGAAGAGGAACTTAGAGAGATGGCTCGCGAGGGGTCCATCTTAGAGGGAAAACTTTACCCTTGGGAGTTGAAAGTGATTTTTCCGAAACAAATAGAAATTGATGAAGACATACTTAGAGTTGTAAAGTTATACCTAGTAAAGAAATACAACCTAAAAGAAGAAGAAATCGACAAGTTACAATTAAAGAAGCATGGCATGTTTTTTGCTGTAAATTACCTAAAAAGAAGGCAGGAGGCATCTCAACTTTCTACAAGATGAAATCCGTTTTCAGTCCATCCCGTATGTAGCATAGGCCGTGTATGCAGTTCAGTGAGAGCTCTTTGCATAATGCAAGAACTCCCTCATCTTCGCTCCCTGGCTGTAGCCACACATTGCTTATGCCCTGCTCTTTAGCTTCTCTTACTACTTTTTTAGCTATATGCGGCGGAACGACAATTATGACGAGGTCTGCTTTTTCTGGCAGCTCTTTAATTGAGTGGTAAGCCCTTACTCCATCGATCTCGCTTGCATTCGGATTTACTGCATATACTCTGTAGCTCTTTTCCTTGAGCGTGTGGAAGACCTTGTATCCGTACTTGTCCTTGTTCCTGCTAGCCCCTACTACTGCTATCACCCTCTCCTTTTCCAAGAGCTGTGAGATTCCTGCCATCTAATCCCTGCTATAGAGGCCGACGAGCTCAGCCTCCCCTACTATATGCTCTTCCATGGCTTTCAGGAGCTCTTCCTTTGTTGTTCCTTCTGCCAATGTTAGTTGGCTATCCAATGCATAGACTTTGAAGTGGTAATGATGTATTCCGTGTCCTCTTGGGGGACAAGGCCCGCCATAGCCGAGTTTTCCCCAACTGTTCTTTCCCTTAACTCCAGCACGTGTTCCCTCCTCTATATTGCCTATGGGGATGTTCCAAGCTACCCAATGCACCCACGTCCCTCCTGGAGCATCCGGGTCGTCCATAATTATGGCAAGGCTCTTAGCCTCTTCTGGAATGCCGCTAACTTCCAACTCAGGATTAACATCTTCTCCCTCGCACCCATACTTAGTTGGGATCCTCTCATTATTTCCAAACACGCTTTTAACTTCCATAGCTATACCTCCGTTATGCTTCTCCCCTACAGCTCCTACTATATGATGTGTTGAGAGGCAACCTCCCATCAACATCACCAAGGAAATGGAGAGAAGCAACAACATAGCATTATGACTACTCCATTATTAATAAGTTTGGTGGAGGCCCATTATAAGTGGTAATTTATAAATTATTCTTTATCACAAATTCCTTAACTTATAACTCTATAAACCCTTCCCTATAAATGGTTACTATGTCTGGTTCTGTTTCTGTTGTTTGGGGTGGCTCAGATGGCGGTGAATTAAAGCACGACCATATAGTATGGAGGAGCGCTCCTCCCAACAAGTCCTCAGAAGGCCGTTTCCATAGCTTCTTAAAAAATATGGTCCTAAGGAACCCTCTATTGGTAATGGAGGAGCAACCAACAATAGCAGCGCAGGAAGTCTACATAAATGTGGAGCACCCAGAAAAAAGGAGAAAGTTTCAGACGATGGGCTCAGTTGACATAATGTTCCTCTATATGAACATGCTAAGAACTGTTAACAGTGCCTGTTTCTTGGAGGTTAAGAGCTCCCCAACCTTAGAGCCTTCATTCAGCCCGAAGTTCTTGCCAAATTCCTCTGCTAAGAAAGCCCTATCACAGATAGCTACGCACATACATTTCTTATCAACCTTCTTTAACTTTGATGGCTCGCATGCATCCTACTACTTACTTTTTCCCAGGGCGGACATTGTTGAAATTATGAAGGAGTACGAGAAATTCGAGAAAGTGCTGAAAAGAGCCATAAAGAGAAAAGACAGGAGGGCAATAGAGAAAGGAGAGCTCCTCATATCTACATTGCCCAACTATTTGGAGAACCTCGATGCGTTGAAGAATAGAATAGACGCTATGCTAAGGTTGATAAAAATAAGCCAAGACGAGATAAAGATTAGGAGCACATTGAAGAGGGAGCTCTCTTCTGATATGGTTATAAGGTTGGATTTCCTCAGCGACTATTGTCGTTTCTAGCCTCTCAAGTAAAGCCAAGCATTGAACAACGCTATAACCATAGCGGCTATGTTGAGGATGATGAAAGGAACATCTCCGAGAGTGTATGCGTGGTATGTTAGGAGTGCTGAGCCAATAGCATAGAGCATTGTAAACCTTATGTCTGCAACCTTCCCATCTTTGTATGCCCTAACTGTTTCTGGTATCCAACCGAGCAATATCAGTGCAACGCCAATAATGCCAGCTGTTATGTATTCCATATTGCCATTTTCCCTCCATCATTTTAAAGATAACTCCTTAAACAGCTCCTCTATTGCCTCCTCGTCGGCATTGCTTTTGAAAGCATTGGCCATAAAATGCGTCCTCGTAGCATTATATCCTCTTCCTCTCAAACCCTCTATGATGTCTGAGAGCTTGGGCGGCCTTACTTTTAGTTTTGATGAGAGCACTCCAACACTGTAAAAACTATGTAACTGGTCTAGCTCCTCCTCAAACAACGACAAATACTTACTAGCTCTCTTATCTTGTGATGTTGCTTTCTTTATGATTTTCTTGTCGTGCAAACTTCCTTTCCATATGGGGCCATAATCTCTTCCTTCCCATACTGCCATCCCTACATTCTTTTTGCTCTTCTCATAATAGCGCTTGCCTACTCTCACTATTGTCTTGAATTGATGCCTGTAATAGAAGGAACAAATTGGCATTATCCCTCTATCTCTTTTCATTGCCTCATCTGCAACTTTCTTCATAAGTATCCTTACTGCTGTCTCGTGGCAGAAGAAGTTATGTAATCCAATAGCTCCGTAGTATTTCTTCAAGGCTTCTTTCTGTATTCCGCACAACATTAAGCTGTCTGTCGCTGTAACTGACAATACTCCTTCTCCAACTAAGTCTATCGCATGTCCTATGTGTTGAGCTGGAGAACCAAATGGGTCCAATTCAATACCGTCATAAATGCCATTGCTGTAGTCGTCAAAAGACCCCTCTATTACATTCCCTTCTATGTTGTTCCTCTTAAGGTTTTTCTTACAACAAGATATTGCCTTTTTACTCCTGTCCAGGAAATCAACTTCCTTCCCTGCTTCAAGGTTGTATCTTATTCCCCTAATGCCTGTTGCTGTGAAAGCATCTAACCATCTCCCTTCTTCAACTTCTCTTAATATGGCTACACTTATGTCCCTGCTTAGCTTCATTTCTGGGTTGTAAAAAACACCTTCGCACAACTCTATGTCAGCTTTCCCTTCAATCATTCTTTTTCCTCTTAGCTTCTATGTATCTCATCACTCTGAGAGTGAAATCATCCTTCTTCATTTTTATGTAGTTGCCAAAACTCCCAACTTTCTTAGCAGCTATCAGTTTTTCCATAATGCTGGCTTCTTCTCCATCAATAGCGCTCCACTCCCAACTCTTTTCCATCTCCTCCTCAAAATGCAGTAAGGATAAGTAAGCGGAGTTGTTATGACTGTAAATACTGCATAACTCCTCCCTACCTCTATACACTATGACACCAACACCGCTGACATTGCTCTTATGCATAGAATAGAATAGTGCTGATAATTCCTCTTGCGAGTTATCTGGCATAACTACGAAGCTCTTCTTAACATAAGGTATAGGAGGTTTTCCTTCTATAAATCTGTCAATTACGATTTTTTTCGGTGCCGTACTTTTCAGCGTCTCCAAGACTTCCTCCTCTACTGCTATATTATCGTGATTAACGATAGCTCCCCTAACTATCTCATCATTTGAGAGCTCCTCTCCCTTCCCACACATTTTCTTATAATGGACAAGTTCCTTGTGCTCCCTACACATAAGCCTGAACCTCAAATTGTTCTTAGCAACTCTGTAAAGTTTCAATGGTATAGAACTTATCCCAACAGACAGCACTCCTTTCCAAAGGGCACGCATACTTACATTACTCGCACATCATTTATAAAGAATTCTTACAACTTACTACTTATGCTCCTGAAAGGCGGAACAGTGCTAACCCCTAGTGGATGGAAAAAACAAGATGTGGAGATAGAAGGTACGGTAATTAAGTCTGTTGGCCCCTCTTCCAAGAGCGATGATGTTATTGATTGCTCCAACTCCTTGATAATGCCAGCTTTTTGCAACATGCACACTCACGTGGCAATGTCAATAATGAGGAATGTTGGAGAGGGCCTATCTCTGCACGATTGGCTCAAAAAGAACATATGGCCAAGAGAGGAGAAGCTAACGAGAGAGGATATCTACTACTCCTCTCTTCTCTCATCTTTTGAGATGTTACTATCTGGGACGAGCTGTTTCAATGACATGTATTGGAAATTTCCAGAAGAGATAGAGAGGGCCGCTCGTGATGCTGGAATACGTTCTGTTGTTTCTTTGGATGTGGCTTTGGCAAAAGAGCCCTTGAAAAGTGTGGAAGGATTTGTCAGGGAGGGAAGGGCCACGGCAGTCCATAGCATATATGCTGGGGAAGAGGAGGCAATAATCAAGATGTATGAGCTCTCACAACAGAAGAAGGTTCCATTCCATATACACATTGCTGAGACAAGAGAGGAGCTATTCATATCGCTGAAACGCTATGGGAAGAGGCCCGTAGAGTACTTAGACAGTCTAGGAGTTCTCGGCCCTAACACTATCTTGGCACATTCTTCTTGGATAACAGTAAGGGAGATGGACATGATAGCAAAAAGCTTCTCAACAATAGTCCATTGCCCAACGAGCAATCTCAAATTAGCAACAGGAGGAATATGTCCCCTCCACGAAGTTCAGAAGAGAGGCGTTAATATAACCCTGGCTACTGATGGGCCAGCTTCTAACAATAGCCAAAATATGTTTGAAACTTTGAAGTTAGCAGGCCTTCTCCAAAAACACAAGTATTGGGATGCCAAATTAGGAGAGCCGGACAAGCTCTTGGCCTTCTCTTCTATCAATGGTTTTAAGGCACTTTCCATAAATGCGGGGACAATAGAAGAAGGCAAGGAAGCTGACATAGTGGTGGTGGAGAGAGCTCCTAACCTCTATCCATTAAATGACCCCTCTACTGCTATTGTATACTCTGCTGACAGAGCCAATGTAAGCCATGTCTTTGTCAAAGGGGAACACAACATAGTTGATGGGAAGATTAGGGAAGACAAGGAACAATTACTTAACGATGCCCTGTCCTATGTTGAGAAGAGAGCATATGAGCTTAGAGAGCTCTAATTCATTTGACTTGGGAGAATGCTTAAAAAGACTTCTTAGTTATATTGCCCTACTACGCGGCCGTAGTCTAGTGGTAGGACACCACCCTGCCACGGTGGAGACCCGGGTTCAAATCCCGGCGGCCGCACTCGCCTTTAGAAAAGGCGAGACCCAAACTATCTTATGTAGGAACCTACGGTTCCTACCACCTCCCTTTTGCGTATATCTGCCGGAGAGCATCTAATTGAAGATGGCGCTAGCCTAATTGAAATTTTGGTTCTACCTTTTAGTAAAAGGCTGATTGGTAAAAGTTCAGAAAGGCCATGAGTGGTTGAGTACTATTAAAAACCTTACTAAACATAAGTTCTCTACTACCTTATGGAAAGGTGTATGAATGGGAGATCTTGATAAGGCTATTATTGGAAGGATAGAAAAGAATGGACATAAGTTTGAGCTTTTTCTAGATCCCGACAAGGCTTATGACTACTTGGAGGGAAAGAAAAAAGACCTCAACAACATCCTTGTTGCAGAAGAGGTTTTCAAGGATGCGAGGAAGGGAGAGAGGCAGAGCCCGCAGGCTCTCCAAGAGGCTTTTGGCACAACTGACATATATGAGATATTAGAGACAGTCCTCCACAAAGGAGAAGTACAACTAACAACAGAGCAGAAGAAAAAGATGCTTGAGAAAAAAAGAAAACAAGTCATAGACCTCATAGCAAAAGAAGCGATAGACGCGAAGACCAACACGCCCATACCTCCACAGAGGATAGAACTGGCTATGGAACAGGCAAAGGTTCACATAGACCCTTTCAAAAAACCAGAAGACCAGATAGAGAAGGTCATATCTGCTCTCAGGCCCATAATACCTATAAAGATGGAGAAGGTCCAAATAGCTGTAAGAGTGCCCGCAACATATGCTGTTAATGCATACTCAATATTGAAATCCTATAAGATAGTTAAAGAGGAGTGGGGTTCTTCGGGAGAGTTACTAGCACTTGTGGAGATACCTGCTGGTTTGCAGGGGGAGCTCTACGACAGGTTGGGGAAGTTGACTCACGGGGAAGCCCAGACTAAGATAATAAGGTGATATGGAAATGAAACGTATATACATCCCAGGAGATGTTATTGATGAGCCAGTTGCTAAATCTCTGGCTGTTAGAGAAGACAAGGGGAAGCTCTACGCTACTGTCGTCGGGACAGTAGAGGGTAAGAGTTTCATACCTTTTGAGCTTGCTTACATTCCCGTCGTGGGAGATGCCATAGTAGGCATTGTCTATGACAAGAAGCCCAGTGTCTATTTTGTTGACACCAATAGCTCATACACTGGCTTGGTCATAGCAAGAGACTTAAGGGGTGCTGAGCTTGATGTCGGCGATGTGATATTTGCCAAAGTAAAAAAGGTAGAAGAAGATAGTATTGTCTTGGGAGACATAAAAATACTCCAAAATGGCAAGATAATGTCCGTGCCAAGTTCCAAGATACCGCGCATAATAGGAAAGGGAGCTAGTATGCTTAACCTCATAAAAGACGCTACCAAGACTGTCATATATGTTGGCGCTAACGGCTATGTTTGGATAGCTGGCAAGGATGTTGGCAAAAGTGTTAAAGCAATAAATGCTATAATAGAGAAGGCCCACCTCAGCGGCCTCACTGATGAGATTAAGCAGATGTTGGAGAGTGATTGATGTGGATGTTGAATTATTTAAGGATGGAAAGAGGTTAGATGGTAGAGATGTTGAAGACTTGAGGAAACCCCTCAAATTAGAGGTTGGTGTTCTGCAAAAGGCTAATGGCTCCGCCTATATGGAATGGGGCAAGAACAAGATACTTGCTGGCGTTTTTGGCCCAAAGGAGGCGATACCTAAGCACTTAGCTAACCCCGAGAGGGGGGTCATAAGGTGCATATATACGATGTCCACCTTTGCGGGCTTGGAAGACCACGGTAGGATGGGCCCTAACAGGAGGAGCATAGAGATAAGTAAGGTTATGAGAGAGGCCTTGGAGAATGTTGTCATGCTGGAGAAATTCCCATCTACTATCATAGAGGTCTATGTCATAGTGCTCCAATCAGAAGGCGGGACAAGGGTTAGCTCCCTTACTGCAGCCGCTGCCGCGTTGATGGATGCAGGCATACCTATGAAGGAGCCAATAGCTGCTGTTGCTGCTGGCAAAGCTGGCGGCAAGGTAATCCTAGACCTTAACAAGGATGAGGACAACTATGGAGAGGCTGATGTTCCTATGGCATTTACCAAGAGCGGGGACATAGTGCTTTTCCAGATGGATGGGAAGCTCTCAAAAGAGGAGCTTGAAACAGCCATAGATTATGGGTGGAAAGGGACCGAGAAACTCTTTGAATTGCAGAGGAAGGCATTTGAGGAGGAGTACTCCGAACCTTTAGATAAGAAATTGAGGATGGTGGAATAAATGAGCAAATACTCCGTAATATCGAATGTAAGGAAGGAGTTCATATCCTCTTTCCTGAAAAAGAAGGAGAGGGTCGATGGAAGGGCCTTCGATGAAATGAGAAGTGCAGATATCCAAGTTAATCCCGTGCCGCACGCAGAGGGCTCTGCAATAGCAAGTCTTGGAAAGACGCAAGTCCTTGCCGGCATAAAGCTGGATATAGTTGAGCCTTTCCCAGACGAGCCAACTAAGGGAGTCCTAATAAGTAATGCCGAGTTATTGCCTCTTGCTTCCAAGTATTTTGAGCCGGGCCCTCCTAATGAAGTAAGCATAGAGTTTGCGCGTGTTGTTGACAGGGCTGTGAGGCACTCAGAAGCTCTTGACATGGAGAAGCTCTTCGTGGAAGATGAGAAGGTAATAGGTGTTTTTATGGACCTCTATGTCGTTGATTATGATGGTAACTTGTTCGACGCTGCCGTGCTAGCCGCTTCAGCTGCCTTGAAGAACTGCCGCCTCCCTAAAATAGAGGATGGTAAGTTTGTTAGGACAGAGAGTAGCGGCAACTTGCCCATAGAGGAGAAAAACTTGCCAGTTAGTTGCACATTTTCCAAGATAGATGGCTCCATACTTCTAGACCCTGGTATGGACGAAGAGATGGCAAGCGATGCGATGATGACTCTTGGATTTACTGATGGCCATGTCGTTTCTATGCAGAAGAGGGGAACAGGCAGCTTTAAAAAGAGTGAAGTACTAAATATGGTGGACATTGCCTTTAGCAAGCACGATGGCTTGAAGAAGGTTTTGGAGGTATCTTCATGATAAGCACACCAAGATATGGGAGGAAGACAAGGAAAAGGTATGGTAAAACAGAACAGCAGACAAGGGAGCTCTATGAGTGCCCAACTTGTGGTAAGAAGAAACTAAGGAGGAGGAGTTTCGCAATATTCGTATGCAAGAGTTGCAACTCCGTTGTTGCTGGAGGCGCTTACAGGGCAAACACAGAAGCTGGAGATACTGCCAGGAGGGCAGTAATAGCTTATATGCAGGGCCAGCTATCTGCTGAGGAGGGGAGTTAATGCCTTCTTATAGGATATGGCCAACAGGAGAGAGGATTGAGATAGAAGAGCTTAAGGAGTATAACCTTCCATTCTCTGGAGCTAAGGTAATACTCAAGGAGAAGGCTCCTGTTGCCAGAGAGGTCTCCACAGACTAATGGATTGCTAATGATAAGGATAACTCTTGAAGTGCCGAGCAAGGATGCCAAGTCCTTGTTGGTTGCTCTTGAGGAGCAAGAGGCTAAGAGGTTCTCTTCAAAAATAGAGGAGAAGGAGGGCTTTCTCGTGATAAGTGTGGAGGCAGAGGATGCCACTGCTGCGAGGGCTCTTTTAAATACATATCTGCGCATATTACAAGCAGTTGAAGATGTTAATAAGGTGGTATGATGGAATCGAACATTGAGAAAGAAATTGTTGAGTATCAGAAAATGGAGAAGCAACTGGAAGCTGTTACCTCACAGCTCTATCAGATGCAGGCTCAGAAGCAGGAGATGGAGAATGCTCTTGAGCTATTGTCTAAGACTGGAGATGAGGTTTACAAGGCAGCTGGCTCTGTTATGGTAAAGGTAGATAAGGATTCTGCTGTAAAGGACATAAAGGAGAAACTCGAGCTCATAGACTTGAAGCTTAAGACTATGAAAGAGCAGGAGGAAGCTCTTAGGAACAGGGTGCAGAGACTCACGAAGAAGCTTCAAGAGGAGTTATCACATGCAAACAGCCCAGGAGAAGCTGCGTGAGCTTTTCCAAGACTTTGTGA
>RFJG01000042.1 GCA_003694965.1 Methanobacteriota archaeon
CCTTTATGGCATCCTCATATTCAACTACGGGGATGTCCTTCAGAGCATTAACTTCTTCATAGTGGGAGAGTTTTTCGGTGATGGCTTCCATAGCCCCTGTAAGGAGTTTAATAGCCCCAACATCATCTATGAAAGCTGCTTCCATATCCATCTGTATTGTTTCGTTGAGGTGTGCACTTGTATTGTGTTTTTCTGCCCTGAATACGGGGCCCGTCATAGTTACCCTCTCAAGTCCCCCAACAACTGCCATCTGCTTGTAGAGTTGCGGGCTTTGTGCCAAGTATGCCTTGCTCTCAAAATACTTTACTTCAAAGACTTCTGCACCTCCTTCGCTCGCAGCTCCTATTATGGAAGGAGGATGTATCTCAACAAAACCCTCATCTCTCGCATAATCTCTGAAAGCTCTCACAGCTTCACTCTTGGCCAAGAATACTCTCTTTATTTCATCCCTCCTCAAGTCCAAGAAACGGAAATTCAACCTTGTCTCTAGCTCAGCTGGTGTTTTGCTCGTAGGGTCAACGGGCAGGCTCTTCTCAACTGCTCCAAGCACCTCTAATGAATTAGCAACTATTTCCTTCCCTCCATAAGGGGCTTGCGGAGTTTCCTTTACAGTGCCTTCCAATGACACCACATATTCCTTCCCTATGTTAGGGGAGAGGAGCTCTCCTTTTAGGACACACTGGACTTTCCCGCTAAAATCTCTTAATATGATGAACTTAATCTTTCCCAACTCTCTGATGGTCTCAATCCAGCCAGCTATCTTGACTCTTTTGCCGCTTTCTTCTTTTTTCGCCCTTTCTATTGTATGGCTCCTAAATGTTGGTTCAATAACATCGCTAATTGTTGATGTTGGTTCCATAGTGGCCTTGTGTTAAGAAACAATTATAAAATAAATCTCCTCTTCCTCTGCTTTGTCCCTTGGCTATCCATATTTTTGCCAGCCCTATCTAGCCCTATCTCATAATAGATTTAATAGCAGAGTAAGAAATAGCAGATTAAGAGACTTGTAATTTGTGGATGGGCATTTTAAATATTTCGGAGGAAGGTATTACAAACTTAGGCAATTAGCATGTAGGTGTTAGTATGATATTAAACATAGGAACAAAGGAAGGTAAGACATATAAGATAGAGGTGCCGAAGGAAAAGGAGGCCTTGCTCATGGGCAAGAGGATTGGCGATGTTCTCAATGGTGGGGATTTTGGCCTTGCTGGCTATGAACTCAAGATAACTGGCGGTTCTGACAACAGCGGTTTCCCCTTGAGGCAGGAGATAAGAGGCACTAAGAAAGTTCACCCGTTGCTAAGGGGAGGAGTAGGCTACAAGCCAGTAAGGAAGGGCGAGAGGCAGAGAAAGACAGTTAGGGGCAACACCGTCTATAATGATACAATCCAAGTTAATGCAAGTGTCTCAAAACCGGGCCCGGAACCTCTTGATTCTCTCTTGTCTCCTAAGGAAGAAGAGAAGAAGGAGGAAGAGTAGTGGACTCTGTTATCGTAGGTCTTTTTGGGCACGTTGACCACGGGAAGACTACCCTCACAAAAGCCCTTACTGGAAAATGGGCAGACACATATAGCGAGGAAGTAATAAGAGGAATAAGCATAAAACTCGGCTATGCTGACATGGGCATATATGAATGTCCAGACGGCTCTTTTTGGAAAGATGATAAATGCAAGGGAAAGAAGGGTAAGGGGAAGCTTGTCAAAATAGTCTCGTTTTTGGATGCCCCAGGCCACGAGTCCCTTATGGCTACTGCCATATCCGCTTCAGCAGTCATAGACGGTGCTCTCCTTCTAATCGCTGCCAATGAGGAGTGCCCCCAAGAGCAGACAAAGGAGCACCTAATGGTCCTAGATATGCTCGGAGTCAAGAACATCGTCGTTGTTCAGACAAAGATAGATGTTGTGAGCAAGGAACAGGCCATAAAAAACCATAATCAGATAAGGGAATTCCTCAAAGGCACTGTTGCGGAAAACGCACCAATAATTCCAGTCTCAGCAACATATGGTGTAAACTTAGACAAGTTGTTGGAGGCTATGCACACTACAATAAAGCCTATTGAAAGAGATACCAAAGGAGAACCGCTCTTCTATGTCCTTAGGAGTTTTGATATAAATAAGCCAGGAACACCCATAGAGAAGCTTAACGGTGGTGTTCTTGGAGGCGTTATGGCAAAGGGAATTCTCAAAGAAGGGGACGATGTCAAGATAATACCTGGCTACATAAGCAGTAAAGGAGAGACAACATCTCTCTCTACTAAGATAGCATCAATCCACTCTTACAAAGGCAAGGAGAAGGAAGCCACCCCAGGGAAGACTCTTGCTTTGGGAACTTTGTTAGACCCGTCAACAACAAAAGGAGACAAGGCAGCTGGTTCAGTTGTCGTCTTAAAGAAAAGCGACATAGCGGCCACTAACAACATAAAAGTAGAGTACTCAATGTTGAAAAGGTCTGACATGGACAACACCCAGATTAAGGAAGGAGAGGTGCTGCTTCTCAATGTAGGACCTTCAACAACAGCTGGCATAGTTGCATCTGCAACTAAAAAGGTCCTCTCAATCAACTTGAAGAAGCCCGTTGCTAACATCAAGGGAGAGAAAGTGGCTATACAGAGAAGAGCCGGCCAGAGATGGAGATTAGCTGGTTCGGGCACATTAGTGTAGCCTTGTTAGTTCCTTGTTGCAATGGCTACACATATAAGTACTTCTAACATTCCTCTGGAAGTAAAATAGCCTCTTGCAAGATGGACAGGACATAGTCGTTTTGGCTTTCTTTTGTTGGAGTGGCACAATAACTTTGTAGTAGAATGACTCTTTTTCTTCCTTTGCCTGTTCCATATCTACATTGTATTCTCTCAGCAGTCTATTATAGATACCGTTCCATTTCCTTCCGTGCCCCGCCCTATTCCCAGCTTTGCCATGCGCTATCTCGTGGAACACTATGTCTAAGTAGAGCATCCAGTAATTGAACCTCTCATTATAGAGGTGCTTGTTTAGTTCTATTGTTTTTTTGTCAAAGTCGCATTTTCCGAATATTAATGTCGTTGTGCTCGTTGAGCGCAAGTTAGGGGAAAATTCATAATCAGGCAACTCTTTCTTTACTATCCACTCCATCCTATCCCTCATATGCGAGGAGAACGTAGTCTTTCTTGTCAGTGCTGTGGAATACAAAAGAGCTGTAATATGGGCCCCCTTCCTGTTTTTTCTCAAGCTTGTCCATAACATCCATAGCCCTCTCTGCTGGGCATTCAAGGCTTAAGTTAGATATAAATGCTATGAAATGCTCAACCTTGTCTACTTCTCCAACTTCTTTGAGCTTAAATAGGCTCCCTTTGCTCTCTATGATGTCTAAGGAGGGCCCTACAAATGCCTTTGTTAGGAGTTCTTCCTTGCTCCCTCCCATTTCTATTGAGTTAGTTAAGGAGCAGTTCTCATCGTTAATGAGTTTCATGAGCAGAGACTCTTCTTCCTTGCTCAGCGATGAGAACAGCTTTTTGTAGTAGCTCCTATAATCATTAACATCTTTGGCCATGGAGTTATTTTGATGGAAATAAATAATAATATTAACTTCCAACGATGGATTTTATGGCATCCATAAGAGACTCTCTATTAACCTTCCAATCTGCCGTAACTCTAACCAATTGAGGTATGTTGTTCTCTATGAGGAGGCTTTTGCAGCCAGCACTTTTCGCAGCTCCTATGTCCGTCTCTTCCATATCCCCAACCATGAGTAACTCTTCCTTTCTTATCCCTTCTTTCTCTATTATCCTGTTGAGCATGTCAGGAGATGGCTTACCGAACACTCTTGCCTTAACGAGGAAATTCTCACTGAGTGCCCTCACGATTATACCTGTTCCCGGCAACAAGCCATTTTCCCCTACATAATAGCGGTCGGCATTCGCGGCCAACAAATCCCCTCCGTTAAGCAATATCTCCATAGCCTTCTTGAAACTGCCATAGTTAAGTTCTTTTGTGTGACTCACACAAACAGCGTCTGCATTCTCTACTATTTCTATCCCTTCATTAGCGAGCCTCTCCTTTATGTAGTTGCTCCCTATGGGATATACTGATATGCCCTTCTCTTTTATGTATTCTATCATTATGTCAACTGCAGTGTATATGTTCTCAACATCTATTATACCACCTATCCTATCATAGAGAGCTATTTTATCTACACTAGATGTGTTGCTTGCAACATAACAACTTATCCCTCTTTCTCCAAGCCACTCAATAACTTTCCTGACTTCTTCTATGCTTTTCTTGCCCTCGTAAAGTGTTCCATCTCCGTCAAATGCAACTGCCTTTATCACTCAACCACCTATGCGTGCTGGGAAACTCCTGAAACCCCTCCTTTCTAACTTGTGTGCCAATTCTCCTGCCTCGCTCTCATCTCTAACAAGAGCTATGTTGCAACCGCCTCCGCCAGCCCCTGTTATTTTGGAGCCAAGAGCCCCTTCTTCTCTTGCAATATGGGCAACTTCTTCATTCTCCTTTGTAGAGACGCCTATGGCACTCAGGAGGCCGTGATTGATATTCATGAGCTCCCCAATCTTTTCTATGTTACCTTGCTTTAGGGCGTTCTCTCCTTCTTTATATAGCTCAACATAAGAGGAGAGGAGTTTTTCAAATACTCCCTCGTTCCTTTCTTTCACTTTCTTCACTCCCTCCACTAGCTCTTTTGTAGAGCCTTTCTTACCAGTAAAAGAAACCACTATGTTGAGTTCCTTACCAATATCCAACCTCTCAATGCCCTTGCCCTTAATGAATTTTATCAGACCTCCATAAGTGGCTGCTGCGTTGTCTATCCCGGATGGGTTTCCGTGGTATATCTTTTCTGCTTCAAGAGAGGTTGAGAAGACCTCTTCCTCTTCTATTTTTTTGTTGAAAAGCTTTGCAACGGCTTTCGTTAGGCCAACGCTGAAAGCAGCGCTTGCGCCAAGTCCTGCCTTCGTGGGTATCTCCTCTTTAACTCCAATCTCAATATGTCCCTCTATTCCCATCTTTTTCTTTATGGCATCAACTGCCTTCCTCGTTCCTTCGGTGTTCCACTCCCCAACTATCTTATCCTCGCTGCTCTCCTTAACGCTAACCTCTACTCCCCTGTCTATGCCTGCAGCTATGCCTGGCACTCCATAAACAACGAAATGCTCTCCGAACAATATCACTTTCCCGCTACCTCTTTCCTTAATCATAGCACTCTCACCCCTTCTTGTGATTTTCGCAACTCTAAATATGCCAACTCCAACGATAGCTCCTTTCCAATAGCTATGATATCCTTAGGAGAGAAACCTTCTCCTTGTGTGAGGAACACAACGCCGTCATAGCCTCCACTGCCCGGACATCTCCCAGCAACAATTCCTGGAAGTTCCTCAACCTTTTCTATCAATGATGTGAGCTCTTCTGGTTCTATTGGGTCTATTCCGGGCAAGGCACTTTCCATAATAGAGCTAAGTCTTCTTTGTGATTCCCTTGCCTTGTGCATCGCATCCCTTACAGCCTTCTCTTCCTTGATGTTTTTAATTAACGACATCTCTGCCATACTCTGTTCCTTAAGTAGTTTTTCCACAACATAGCCCTCTCTCTCCTTTGCCTTGTTAAAAGCCTTGACACTGCTAATTGTTGCTGTTTTCCTCCCTCTTATGTTGAACATCTCAATGTTGTAAGGTATTTCAACCCTCTTTATCTCCATTCCGCTGAATTCCTTTTTAGCGAACTCAGCTGAGTTCCTAATAGAGACATTATCTAGGACTTCCTTAGAATATCTCGTGTACAATATTGTTCCATAGCAAGATGTTGCTATGTCAGTTCCGCTCCCAACCTTTCCACTCTCTATGGCGTGGCTTATGTGGCTAAGCTTGTTTATTATGCTTCTCTCCTCTTCTATGTTAATTCCGTTCCAAGAAAAAAGAGAAGCTATCGTTGCTACTGTTGCAGCAGCTGATGAGCCAAGACCGCTTTTCTCATCCTTGTTGCCGAATATCCTACTATTGTCAACCGCTATGTTGCAGCTTTCCCATCTTCCTATCTTTTTCAAGTATTCTCTTGCAACAATGTAGGCAGTTCCTACGATTCCTTTAACATCTTCCGCCCTGCCGTCTATGGAGAATTCCTTACTTACTATCCTTCCATCGCCTTCGGAGCATTTTGCAACAACTCCTCTGCCTTCTTTGTCAACAACCCCCAAGCTTAGGGCTGGAAAACCTTCCAATACTGCATATGAACCAAGCAATATTATCTTGCCCGGTGCCGAGACCGCTATTTCTTCTTCCATCCACTACCCTCTCCATCGATCTTTCCACTCTCTGCTCTCTCCTCTCTCGCTAAGGAAAACCATATTTTTCTATGGCCCGGAAACATTTTAAAATCCGGGCCAAACCAGTCAAATAGCCAACTTATTAAACATTTCCAGTCAAAAAGCAACTATGAAAGCAACAGCATTAGCCCCAACGAACATAGCAGTCATAAAGTATTGGGGTAAAGAGCCATCCTTGGAAAATTACCACGTCCCTACGAAGAGTTCCTACTCATTTACTGTTGACTCTCTATATGCTAAAACAAGCATAGAGGCAGAGGAGCTTATAGGTAGGGGAGGAATAAGCATAACATTAACTCTCAATGGCAAGGTTTTTGAGACTGGAAGTAAGGAACACTCATACATAGAGAGTTTTTTCAAGAGGGCTATCTCTGTTTTTCCTTTTTTGGATGGCTATAAATATAACATAGTATCGGAAACAAACTTCCCAGTTGCTGCCGGCTTAGCTTCGTCTGCTGCAGGCTTTGCTGCACTGGCCAAAGCCTTGGCACAACTTTTCCCATCCCAACTTAGTTCCGAGAGGGATGTATCGATATTAGCTAGGCTTGGTTCTGGCTCTGCTGCGAGGAGCGTTCCAGAAAAAGGAGGTATTGTTGTATGGCATAGGGGAGACCTCAAGGACCATAAGACGAGCTATGCCGAGACGCTGTTCCCACCAGAGCATTTGGAGGATTTAAGGATAGTCTATGCCTTAGTCGAGAAAGAAGAGAAGAAAGTCAAGAGTAGAGGAGGTATGAAGACATCACTACTCACTAATCCCTTATACAAGGATTGGGTTGCATATGAAGAGGAGAACCTTTCTAAGGATTTTGTTTCAGCAGTGAGCAACAAGGACACGGGCAGGATGTATGAGATAATAATGAGGGCATCAAACAACCTCCATATGATGTGTATGGGCACATATCCTCCAATAATGTATCTTAAGGAGAGTAGCTTTTCCATAATGGATGACATCCATAAGCTTAACAAGGATTCTCTTGTGGCTGCGTACACCTTTGATGCAGGGCCAAATCCAATAGTCTTTACTCAAGAGGAGAACTTGAAAGAGGTCATTAGCCTCCTCTCCAATTACACCTCTGATATTATCATAACAAAGCAAGGAAGGGGTGCTATATCTGAAGTCTGACACCCTTTCATCAAGGACTAAGAGAGCTGTAATGTTCGATGTTGGCGGCGTTTTTAGGGATACACGACATCTTCTCTGGAAGAGTTTCAAGGAGCCATTGGAGAAAAGAGGTATAGAGTTTGATTTCACACAAGATGAGGTATGGCACTTAAGAGGAATACACACAATAACTGGATGTTTGGATTTTCTCTTATTTGTTCTGAGGGGAGGGGCAACATATAAGAAGGAGTTGCTCTCATCTTCTTATGTTGAAGCTGTTTCACTTGCTGAGGAGATACTCTCATCTCCTCCTATCTACCCCATTAAGAAGGAAGAAATTATGAGAATAGCAGATGAAAGGAGGGCTATATTCTACGGTAATCACGAAGTAGAGCAAATAGCTGGAGAGAAGAGGGTAAATTTGTTGAAAAAGCTCTCCACCACATATAGAATAGCGGTAGTTTCCAATGCTGCAATGTCATCTCTTGCCAGGGATGTTCCGGATGTTATCTCTTCAGTTGAGATTGTCGTTAGCGGGGACATAGCAGAGGAGAAGAAGCCAAGCCCAAAGCCTCTTTTGCAAGCCCTATCTTTTCTCAACGCTAAGGCACACAACTCCATATATGTTGGCGATGGCGTTAACGATGTTATTGCTGCTAGGGCAGCCGGTTGCAAGTTCTACGGAGTCTTAACTGGCATGTCCAATGAGTTATGGTTAACAGAAGCAGGTGCTGACGCCATATATGACAATATAGGGGATCTCCTAGAAGACATTACCTCCAACTTGCCTTAAGACCTACAAGCTCCTTCCCTATTGATACAACCCACACAA
>RFJG01000043.1 GCA_003694965.1 Methanobacteriota archaeon
CTTTTCTTGTTATTCTTCCAACATCCACGACTATTCTCTTTCCCATAATCTTTATGTGGAGGATTTTATTTTCATTATAATTCCCTCCAAGTATGTGGAATTGTGTTTTCCTAAAATCCTTGTCTATTTTGTTCATTTTACATATCTCTACAAGCAACTCGCAAGCCTTTTCTTGACTTATCCCCAAAACCTCACATAATCTATTAACAGCTTCGTCAAAACTGAACTCTTTTTTTATCGCTTTGTCAATTCCAACATCTCCGCCTTGAAAATTAAAAGCATCTGCCATTTAACATTTATTCAGCAGAAGTTATTATATATCTTTCACTGTGTCCACATAATATGAATACTAACATCTTATGTGTTTATTTTCTAAACCCCAGCTTTTAAATCAAAACCCCTTAATTATCCTTAACTAAGCCACATATCTCAATCATAGAGTAGTGGTGGAGTGTTCATATGGCTGACCTTAATTATAGCAAAGTTGCCAAAAGAGGCCTAAGCAAGGAGCTAATTGTAGAGATGAGCAAGGACAAGGGAGAGCCTAGTTGGATGACAGAGATTAGGTTGGATGCGCTTGCCAAATTCTATAAGTTGGCTCTCCCAAAATGGGCAGAGGAGAGGCTCCCGCAAATAGATTACGATTCAATTACATACTATGCAAAAGCCACTGACAGAGAAGCAACTACTTGGGAGGATGTGCCAAAAAAAATAAAAGAGACATTTGATAAGTTGGGCGTTCCAAAAGCAGAGAAGGAAGTCCTCGCTGGCCTATCAGCACAGTATGAGAGCAATGTCCTCTACAATAGCATAATTGAGAGCTTAGAGAAGGAAGGAGTTGTTTTTACCAGTATGGACAAAGCCCTGAAAGAACATAGCGACATTGTCAGAGAACACTTTTCTAAACTTGTTCCTGCTAATGACAACAAGTTCGCTGCGCTCAACACAGCCTTGTGGAGTGGGGGCTCTTTTCTCTATGTGCCACGGGGCGTTAAGGTAAAGAGGCCATTGCAAGCTTATTTCCGCATAAATATGGAGGGTTTCGGACAATTTGAGAGGACTCTCATAGTAGCGGAGGAAGGGGCAGAAGTTAGCTACATAGAGGGCTGTACTGCTCCATCGTATAGTAGGGATTCATTGCACGCCGCTGTTGTGGAGGTTTTTGCCAAGAAGGGATCTCGTGTAAGATACACTACTGTGCAGAATTGGAGCAAGAATGTCCTTAACCTAGTAACGAAGAGGAGCATAGCATACGAGAATGCCTACATAGAGTGGTTGGACGGCAACTTAGGCAGTAAGGTAACTATGAAATATCCTGCAGTCATACTGGCTGGAAAAGGAGCAAGGGGGAAGATAATAAGCATAGCATATGCGGGCTCTGGGCAGCTCATAGATAGTGGAGCTAAGGCAATACATACAGCTCCTAACACATCCTCAACTATAATAAGTAAGAGTATAAGCAGTGGAGGGGGCAACGCTAGCTATAGGGGCTGGGTAAGCGTTGCTAAGAACGCTACCAACAGCAAAATAGATGTTAATTGCGACGCCTTACTTATGGATGGCAAGAGTAGGACAGATACATATCCTTACATAGATGTGCGCAACAAAAAAGCCGTAATGTCCCACGAGGCCAGCGTCGGCAAGATAAGCGAGGAGCAGCTTTTCTACTTGATGAATAGGGGCATAAAAGAGGAGGATGCTAGGACAATGTTGGTTATGGGTTTCTTGGAGGAATTTACGAAAGAAGTGCCATTAGAGTATGCTGTTGAGCTCAACAGGCTCATAGGTATGGAGATGGAGGGTAGTGTGGGATGAACAAGGAATTTTTAGGAGAGGTAGCTACTATTTCTTTGAGGGAATTTGAAGAGACCTCCATAAGAGATGCGATCAACATATATGGTAGTTCCAAGAAGCTCTTCGTTGTTGAAGAAGATACTACATCCACATTTTCATATTCAGGCAATACAGTCTCTGATGAGTTCTTTTACATAAAAGAGGGCGTTAATTTTAAGATGCTGTCAGAGCTGAGCGTTAACTCTATTTCAATTAGGAGAAACTTTTATTTAGAGAAAGCTGCAAGCCTCGACACTCTATCTTACATAGAGGCATCTTCAAAATTATCGATGGATAACGCTATCTATCTTGGTGGTGAGAGCGCAGAAGCATATGAGAGGACATCCCTCTTACTAACCGGCAGTGCAGAGGCAAGAATTAACAGCCTCGTTGAGCATAGGGCAGGCAATACAGAGGCTAGGAGCGATGTTAGGGCTGTGCAAAGAGATAGCTCAACATCTGATATTAATGGCCTCATAAGAATAAGGGAGGAATGCCAAGGAGTTGATTCATTCTTAGCGCAACAAGCTCTACTGCTAGATAATGCTATGGCAAGGACAAAGCCCTGCTTAGAGATAGGGAACAACGATGTAAAGGCTAGCCACTCCTCCAATATACATACGTTGGATGATGAGGAGCTATTCTATCTTATGAGCAGGGGCATAGCAAAAAAAGAGGCAGAGCAAGAAGTGATAAGAGGATTTTTATCCATAGAAGATGGGGTGAATTTATGAATGTAAAAATAGATGATTTGCACGTTTCTGTTGATGGCAAGGAAGTGGTGAAAGGACTATCCTTGTCTATGGAAGGAGGGGAAGTCCACGCGATAATGGGCCCTAACGGGAGCGGCAAGAGCACGCTAAGTTATGCAATTGCCGGGCATCCATCCTATGATGTTAGAGGAGCAATATACATAGATGGAGAGGACATAACTGAGATGGAACCACATGAGAGGGCTAAAAAGGGAGTCTTCTTGAGTTTCCAGAACCCGCCATTTGTAGAAGGCGTTCCTGTCCTCAATCTCCTCAAGAAATCTTATATAGCAGTTAATGGCTTAGATGAGAGGGACATAAGCATATACAAGGAGTTCAACGAGCGTGTCAACAAGGCCC
>RFJG01000044.1 GCA_003694965.1 Methanobacteriota archaeon
CCCCTATTATGGATTGTTGCAATTCCCAAGAAATAACTATGAAAGGCCATAAAGACCACACAGCTTCCCACGATCATAGCAAGCACATAAAGGATTATTGGAACCGCTTTGTGATATCTGCTATTTTGACTATTCCAGTACTCCTTCTATCTCAACAGATACAGGCATGGTTGTCTTATTCTTTAGTTTTTCCATTCTCAAGAGAGCTCCTTATCCTCCTATCCTCTATTATATTCTTCTATGGTGGCATCCCATTTTTCAAGGGGATGGTTTCAGAATTTAAGCAAAGAAGGCCAGGGATGATGTCCCTTGTAGCTATAGGCATAGGAACAGCCTATCTTTATTCTCTTGCCAGCCTTCTTTTTCCCATAGGAAGGGATTTTTTCTGGGAGATGGCAACCCTTGTTGATGTGATGTTGCTAGGACATTTCATAGAAGCGAAAAGCGTTGGTGCTGCTTCCAAGGCTTTACAGGAACTTGCCAAGCTCCTTCCAAAGAAGGCCCATCTTGTAAAGAAGAGTGGCGAGGTTGTCGATGTTCCTGTTGAGGAACTCTCTAAAGGAGATCTCCTCATCGTTAAGCCAGGTGAGAAAATCCCAGTAGATGCATTAATAATCAACGGGTCCTCTTATGTTGATGAGAGCTTGCTAACTGGTGAATCTAAGCCAGTTAGCAAATCAAAAGGGGACTATGTCATAGGCGGTTCAGTCAATAAGGAGGGGATGCTAAGGGTTAAGGTTGAGAGGCTAGGCAAGGACAGCTATATAGGGCAAGTAATGAAGATAGTTAAGGAAGCGCAAGAATCGCGCTCTAAAACACAAGACCTTGCCAACAAAGCAGCTGGCCTCCTCTTCTATATAGCAATAATAGCTGGAATTATAGCATATCTCTTATGGAGCACATATGGCCAGCCGTCCCTTGCTATTGAGAGGGCAGTGACAGCAATAGTTATAGCTTGCCCTCACGCTCTTGGCCTTGCCATACCACTTGTAGTGGCCATCTCAACCGCGTATACTGCTAGGAGAGGAATCCTCATTAGGAACAAGAGAGCATTTGAAGAGCTCAAGGACATAAAGGCAGTGATGTTTGACAAGACGGGAACGCTAACGACCGGCTCATTTGAGGTTATAGACATAGAAGGAAAGGAGAGCAAGAAGGAACTCCTAACATTAGCGGCTTCTCTTGAGCAATTCTCAGAGCACATAATAGCAAAGACGATAGTAGAGAGTGCCAAGAAAAAGAGGTATAAGTTAAGGCATATCTCTTCATTCAAGGCAATCCCCGGCAAAGGGGTCTCTGCTGACATAGCTGGTAAGAAGGTTTTCGTCGGCAGTTACTCCGCAGCCAAGGAGATGGCAGACATCCCTAAACCAAAAGAAGGATACACTTCAATATATGTCATCAGAGAAGGGCAGTACTTAGGAACGATATACATAGCAGACAAGGTAAGGGAAGAATCCAAAGAGGCCATAAAGAAGCTTAAAGAGATGGGAGTGGCTGTTTATATGATAACAGGAGATGAGGAGAGTGTTGCTAAGGCAGTCTCAAAAGAACTCTCTATAGATAAGTATTATGCGAGAGTTTTGCCCCATAAGAAAGCAGAGATAGTCAAGAAAGTAGCCAACGAAGTTCCAGTAGTGTTTGTTGGCGACGGCGTTAATGATGCTCCTGCGCTCGCTTCCTCTAATGTAGGAGTTGCCATAGGAGCTGGAACAGATGTTGCAATAGAGACTGCAGACATCATATTAGTAAGGAACGACCCAAGAGATGTTGTCACTGCTATAGGTATGGCGAGGAAGACGTACAACAAGATGTTCCAAAACTTGCTCTGGGCAACTGGCTACAACGCTGTCTTCATACCATTAGCTGTTGGCATAGCTCCTTCAATAACGATAAGCCCAGCATTGGGAGCCCTTGCTATGTCATTGAGCACTGTGATAGTCGCTATAAATGCGCAATTCTTGGCAAGGGATTTTGAAAAGAAAAAGGAATAGTCTATTTAGACAGGAGATCAACTACCTCCCCCCAGTCCTTGACTCTCCTTATGTTTTTGTGCTCAATTCCTTGGTTGTATGGCATGTCCATCAATAGTACATTAGTTACGCGGGCTATGTCAAGAGCGTGGTGTGGAGCATCCTCAACATGAGCTATGACTGAATGTTTTTTGCAATTCTCTGCTTTTGTTGGGAATTCTTTGTTATGTCTCTGTCTAGAAAACTCAACGCAAGAAAAAGCATCCCCGAAATTATCCTCCAACCATTCCATTGTTGCTTCCTCTAACCAATGTGGTCTAGCAGTAATAACAACCAAGTTATATCTGGTAGAGAGAGCTGCTACTCCCTCCTTAGCCCCATCTATTGTTGGCAGCTCTCCTATCTTTTCCTTGTCAAATTTTTCCACCACTCTATTATACTCCTCTACATCCTTTGAGAGTACTTTGTGCACAGCATAGTCCGTTATATGTTCTGGAAAGTAATTTGTCTTGTAGATGTTATTTAAGTAATTAACAAGCGCTC
>RFJG01000045.1 GCA_003694965.1 Methanobacteriota archaeon
AGCATATTCCTCATAATTGCACCTCAGAACACATAGGCTATGAGCCTCCCTCCGAGCTTCTGTTCCCTAGCTTCTTCATTAGTTATTACTCCCTTGGGGGTTGTCACTATAAGACGGCCATAGCCGATTGCGGGCAAGTACATTGCTTCTATTGTATACCACTCGTGCTTCTTTACGGGCTTGTTGGGCTTTATGACTGCAAGCTCTTTTATGGCTCCCTTGAGCTTAACCTCCAATCTTCCACCCTTGCCATCCTCTACTTTCTCAACGCTCTCAACATAGCCGTGGTCACGGAGCTGTATGAGGACATTCTCAAGAAGTTTTGAGTACTTGACACTGCACTCTCTCTTGCCGTTCCTATCATAAAGTTTTATCTTGTTAAGAGCATCTGCTAATATGTCAACTGCCATATTTTCACCTCTCCTTCCAGAAGCCTATGGCTTCTCCAACTTCCCTGAAGCATCTCCTGCATAGATTAAGGTCGTATTTCCTTATGAGGCCCTTGACAGTGCCGCACCTTGAGCACTTCCTGTTGCCTTTCCCTTTTTTTGATGAAAGGCTCTTGAGCCTCTTAACCTCTTCTTCATTCTTTGCCATAACATCATTCCTCCGTCTCAACAGAGAATGTTTCCTTCATAAAGGCTATAGCCTCATCCTTGGAAACCCTCTGGTTCTTGCCAACTCTGGCTCTCCTCATTTTCCTCCTTGAAACCCTCACTCCGGGTTTCTTGATTGTCAAAGCAACATCAAAACCAAACATACCTATGTTGGGGTCGTATTTCATGCCCGGAACATCTATGTACTCCTCTATGCCAAAGGAAACATTGCCACTATTGTCGTAGTTCCTGGCCTTGAGTTTCCCTCTTTTAACAGAGAGTAACCTCTTGACAAGTTCCTCGCCTTCCTTACCCCTTAGTGTTACCTTGACACCTATGGGAAGGCCTGGCCTTATACCAAAAGTGGGGATCCTCTTCTTTGCCTTTGTCCTTACTGGCTTCTTGTTGGTTAGCTTCCTTAGGAGCTCTTCTGCATTGTCCAGCCTCTCCCCAGGCTCTCCTATCCCCATGTTAATAGTAACTTTCTCAAGCCTTGGCTTGCTCATAGCATTGACTTTCTCTTCTGCCATATTACCACCCCTCAGGTAGAGCAAAGAGATAGCTGCTCTTTGTTATGACTTCCTTGCCATCACTCTCAAGGACAGCTTCTTTGGAGGTTCCCTTTATCTTTTGCTCTTTGAGCCTCGCCTTAAGGCCTGCGTGCTTTCCTTCTATAACTAAACAATTAGCCCCCTCTGTAAGTGGGATATGTTTGACAACCTCTCTCTTATCCAAAGATACTAAGAGCACATCACCAAGTTTGTATGCCTTGTCTTTCACTACCATCGTTGTCCCATCGTGGAATGTTAGTTGGAATTCATCCTTGCTTATGCTCTTCTTCCTCTTTATCTTGAGGGGCTTCTCGTTCTCTGTTCCCTTCGCTGCTTCAACAGGAGAGAGCTTGCCATCACTACCTATAGCGACTCTATAAACCTTGTCTCCCTCTATTGCTATTGTGTCCATGAGACCAACCGGGAACCTCTTATCTCTCCTTTCCTTGCCATCCACTTTGACAGCACCTTTGGAGAGTATAAAAGAGGTCTCCCTAGCGTTAGTAGTTACTCCTATCACATCACGCAGGAGCGAAACTAAGGAAATGCTCCTATCTCCTGTGTGTGGCCCAGGCAAGGGCTTTGCTATGAATGTGTATTTCTTCTTGCTCTTTATGGGAACATGCTTTGAGGCCGCGAGCCTCTTAAGATGTCTTCTTCCTCCTCTTTTTGCCATGTTTTCACGCTCCAACTGAGATTATGATGAGATTGGAAGGGCTGAGAGGCTTAGGCTTCTCCTGTCCCTTAGCACTTGTCATCGTTATGCCTTCCACATAGGCCACTCCATTAACATAGGAAACACGAAGAACTGCTCCTTCCTTGCCTCTATGCTTTCCTCTCACTACCCTAACCTTGTATCCTTTCTTGAGAGGAACAGCTCTCTTGCCAACAGACTCTCTTATGTCCTTAGCAACATGCGCACTAACGAGAGACCTCCTCCTGTGGAGTGGCATTGTATAGAGCTTCTTCCTCTCCTTTCTTGGACTTGCTTTCCTCATAAGTATCACCACTAACTTGTTAAACTACACCAGGAGCAACTGCTCCAACTTTCGGGAACCTCTCAACGACTTCCCTGGCAACAACGCCCTTTATCTCTGTCCCTTGTGGTATTCCCTCATCATTGACGAGGACTGCCGCGTTGTCCTCAAACGCAACTCTCCAGCCGTTAGCCCTCTTGAACTCCTTCTTCTGCCTTATTATAACTGCCTTAACTACTGTTCCCTTGATGGAAGGGTCTCCCTTGATAACAGAACAGATTACGAGATCTCCTATCCCGGCTTTGGGGTTCCTGCCCCTAACTCCCTTGTAGCCAACAACACCTATTATCTTGAGTTCCTTAGCCTTTGTGTTGTCGTTGCACTTCATCTTTGTGCCAAGGGTCATCGTCTTGGTTATTGATGATGCTATTGCCTTCATTCCTCATCCCTCTTGATAACTCTCGTAACAACCCAAGATTTTGTCTTGCTTATCTTCCTTGTCTGTCCTATCTCTACAAAATCTCCTTCTTTTATGTCAACATTGTCGGGAACGTGAGCTGCTATCTTGCTCCTAACCTTTGCCCACCTGCTATACTTGGCAATCTTCTTTACTAGTTCCCTCTCAACAGTGACTGTCTTCCTTCTCTTTTTGCTTATAACTCTACCAGTAATATACATACCTCTCGGTAGGAGGCTTTCCTGCTTGAGACCTTGCTCCAATTGCTTGTTTATGTCCTCTATGGCCATATATTCACCTCTTGAAGCTTAGAGCTTCATAAAGCCTGGGAACAACAAGAACTCCCGGATTTCTAACCCGGGGTTAGCCACGATGGCTAGTCCTCCCATAAGGCTGGATTCTATATTAATAGTAGGGTTTATAAATGAAATGGAAAAGTGGCACAACTTACTATTCTGTCTTAATGTTGGAAGCTTTAAAGCCCATTAGCACAGGAATGGATTGCTTAATTGCCTTTACTAAGGAATCGTCTTCCTCTCCTTTTGATAATACAACAACGCCCTCATCGAGCCTCTTTTCCACAGCATCCTTAACTGAAAAATCATCGACCTCTGGAGCAGCATATATCATGGAAACGCCCACATCTGACATACCACCTTTGACTAGGTGAGAGTCGCTCCTATATTTCTCTATGAACTCGGCAAATGAGGCTATCGCATTAGAAACGCCAACAGCATCCCCGCTATTATCTCCAAAATCTGTGAAGTAGAGGATGAGAATTGAGGGGTTGAGTGCAGCTTTGTTCCTGAATATCATCTCATTGGTTTCCTTCTCCACCTCCTTTATTGTTGATTCAAATGCTTCCACCATGCCAACAAGGTCGGTCCCACCGCCAAGTGGCTCAAATGAAAAAGAGACAGTAACAGTGTTCTTGCTACTCTCGTATGTGAAAGAGCTCGCATCATACTCCAGGACAATGTTCTTGTCCATTGTCGCTGTTGAGAAGAGCTTGAGTTTTATGTTGGCATCTCTCATTATTTCCTTAAGTTCGTCAAATGCAGCGAAGAGAGCAAGAGCATGTGTTAAACTCAAATCTTCTCTATAACCCTCCATAGAGCCACTTGTGTCTATGCCAACATATATTGTTATTGGCCTCTGTTCCAACTCAGAACCTTCTCTCAGGAATTCTGTCTTTGTTTTCATTAGGAAATCTGGCTTGCCAGCACCCCCCTCGTATATAAACTTAACGAGCCTCTTGGGTTCTGCATTAGTGCCCTTCTTTCCGAAAATAGTTTCCTTCTTTATGGAGCCTTCATATAAATTAGATAGGGCGTTCTTATACTTAAGAACAAGAGAACGTGGTATGGATATTGTTCTGGATTGTTGAGGAGGAATTTTAATCCTCTCCTTCCCTTCTCCCTTTGTAGGAGCAATATTTTGCTTGGGCACTTCTTCACCCAGCTTGGCTTTTCCCTTCCTTATAGCATCAGTGAGTGATTTTGGAAGTCCTTCTTGCTCCTCTTCCTCCTCTCCTTGTCCTGCGCCTTGTCCCTCCTGCTCTTCTCCTTGTTGAGCTTGACCTTGGCCTTGTTGAGCTTGGGGCTCCTGGAACGGATTGGCTGGACCTGGCATTTTCTTTCCTTTACCTCCTTTCATAGGAGGCATTTCAGGAACTTCTTCCTCAAAGAATGCCATCATTGCCATATACTCCAAAGCGGCTGCGAAGCTCTCATTTGAGAAGTTCTCTCTAATAACATTGCCATTTTTATCAAACCTTACTAAATTATTAGTTAACCTCTCAATCTCTTGAGCGAATATATTTTCATAGGAGAAGTCCTCAAATACATCTCGGAAAAGTGCTGGACCAAGTTTGGTCATATAAAGGAGCAAGTTTGTAGAATCAACCTTCTTCTCCTTTTGTTCAAATGTAGATGCGGCCATCTCAAAAGCCCTCCTGTAGTCTTTTGCAGAGGTAAACAATAGAACATACTGGCCAAACCTGTATAATGCTTGCAATTCTCTCAGCTTGTCCCTGTTAGAACCATAATCAAGCCCCTCATCCGAATCTAATTTGATAAATGTGTTGTCTATCCTATAATCCTCAACGATATTGTTTAGTATTTGTAAGAACAATAGGCCGTTCTGGTTCGATAATGCATTAATCATTTTTTTAACATACTTATCATCTTTGTGAGGTTCTGCTTTTGACAAGAAAATACTCTGGAACTCTTGTTGTAGCTCCAACATTGTTGCTGTTTTTGTTTTTATTCGCTTTGCCATATTTTTTATTGCTTCCTCCAATGAGGTGTTGAGCAGCTCTGAAACTAGCTTAAGAGATTTCTCCTTACCTCTGTATAATTTAGGAAACTTGCCTTTATGGGCCAAGAGATCTATTGATGGTTGCCAAGAAAGGTTTACCTTAAATGTTCCCAATTGGATGTGGTTCTTCTCGTGTGCCATGTGCCTAAAATATTGGAAATTGTTGAGATGTCTTGTGTTAAAGAGGTTCAAGTAAGGTAGAAGGTAGATGTAGTTGCCATCAGTAGAGGCAACAGCAAATTGTCCCCCTTGTGTGCCATCTGTAAAAGTTATAATACTGTCCCAATAGCTCATTATCTTTCTTATGGGTTGCCCTTCTATCCAATCATTTATATAAAAGTCAACAGTCCTAGCAGGAAATTCAGAGTTAGCTGGAACGACATCTGGCATTATGCTGACTTTCTTTTCTTTCATCTCCTTTATAATGAATTGGGATAAAATGTCTTTTGGGACATCTCTCTTATCCAGAGATTGAAGGGCAGATTTATTAGTAAAGGCATTAGAAAGCAGCCTCTCCCTAAGAGATTGGAAGGAAATTTGCTCAGTTATCCACCACACATTCCTATATGGAACATCCTTATAGAATTTTAGACCTTCTACAACATTATTTATGGAAGGTTCAACCCTATGCGCTGGCTTTTGCAACGATTGTAAATAAAATAACATGGACTCCTTGTAAGGCGATAACATGGGCATAAGGAATAACTCCTCATTAGCTAAGTATGCAGTAGTATCCTCAATAGGTTTGTCCTCCATCCTTGAAAACAATATCAATGATGCAAAGACCTCAAGCATTGCAGATTTTCTATAATTAAGAATAACATATTTAGTAAGAGAACCAGGAAAGTCATCTGTAGTAAAGTAAGACATATAAGATGCTAAATGCTCGTCATATTTCTTCTCTCTTATCTCCTGAGCAAGGGCATCTGAAATAACTTTGTTTTTCTCAATTGCTGTAGTTGATGCTATACCTTCAAAGATGTCAGCAACGCTGTTGCGTATGTATTCAATATCTTGCAGTTCTCCATAATCCTCCAAGAAAGAGATTATGGAATTTGCCGACCTTTGTATGGCCTGTTCTATGTAGCCAGAGAATTTGCCAACATCTAAACCAGTATCTGCTTCAACAGCTATGAGGACCTTATAGAGGTTTCTCGTATCTGCGATAAATTTTCTTATAGCAGCTCTTAGGTCTTTTCTCTGAAAGCGATGCATTGAAAGTTTTAAGGATTCCCTATAAGCAAGCCTAAGTGCTTGTTTTAGAAGCAAATTAGCTTCCTTGTCTATGTCTTTGCCTTCAAAGAGCTTGTGAAGAGACCCCTCTTCTGTGAAATATGTTAGGAAGGTAGTAAGGTTCTTACCGCCAACGCCACTAATTTCTAATTTCTCTTCAGCAAAACCTGGTTTTATAGCAGCTCCTACATTTCTCTTCCTTGTTTTTTGTGCCATTCTCAATCCCCATATGAGAGCTCAAGGCCATAGCCCGTGTAGATAAGGGTTTTCTTTGCCAAGTTCCTCCTTACGGCTGCTTTAATGTGTAAACGGGCATCTTCCTTATCCTCTATGTAATGCTCTATGAATAGAGGCGATAAGAATGTTGGGAGGAGGTTAGAAGCAAGTATTTCAGCAATGATCTCTGGGTCTTTTTTCTTATGCTTGAGATGCTCCTCAGCAAACTTAGTTATGTCTGATAGTATGGAAGCCATAACATCTTGGTCTATGGAAGATGAGATTTTCTCCAAAAAAAACTTTAAAAAAATATGGGAAACATCGTGCGATAATATTTTTAGTTCCATTTATACACCTCCTCTTCTCTTACTTAATACTTCCTTTTTATTTGCTAATTCCTCTTCAAATTGTAATTCAATACGCTTTGTCGCTTCATCCATCCCAAAATTCTCATACATATTTTTTATATTAGAACTCTTCATGTTCAGATTCTTCACTATTTTTATGACATCATCAAAATCAAGAGAAGAAAGGGTGTTGCTAAAATTACCTCCAACCATTTGTTGGAATGCAGACATCGCATCGCTCTCCCCAAATACGGAGAAAAGAAAATCCTTTACTGCTGTTAAAGAACGGCCATCTAAGCCATGGACTGTTGGCTCACCTACGTCTCTCACAAAGATAAGTGGCAAAACAGCCCTGCTTATGAAATTATCAAGCATAGTTGCAGATATATTCGATGTTCCAAAAAGCACTATGTTTGAAACGTCGTATAAGTTACCTTCTACTTCTATTGAATCTCGTGTCATAATGTGATTGAGATGCTGTGAAAATTGCAAAGAATCTATCTCATCTATGAGAACAACATAGAGTGTATCTTTGTTCTGTTGTGCTTCTTTCACAATTTTTAGGAGAGCTGGCTCCTTAAGAGAAGTGCCTTCTGGTGTCTCAACTCTTGTTGAGATAAGGGAAACTTCATCAGCATCTGCCAATGCAACATAGGAGACATTTTTATATTGAAACTTATCCCCAAGAGCATATGGAAATGCCTTAAGGATAGGAACAAGAACAGAGTCTACCATGGTTGATTTTCCTTCCTGTGTCTTTCCCGTCAACAAGAAAAACTTCTGCCCAGACAGAGAGGAAGATAAGTTATAGAGGAGATATAGTACATAGGGGTAGGAATAATAAAAAGTATTGTCTCCAAGTTTTAAAGTTATTGTATCTTCTGTTTTAGGTCCAATAGTGGCGGAAAGTAGAGAACTCAGTTTTTCTTCCAATCTCAACTCAGTTTCTTCAGCGCCCCTTCTCTCACTAACTTCTGTAAAGCTTCCTACCTTAATGTATGTTTGCATTTCTAACATGGATAAAAGAAAGGATGCAAATTCTTGCTGTGTAGGGAAAGTGAACTCTCTTTCTTTGGGGAATAACGCAGCTTGACCCGTATCAAAAGAAGGTTCTGTTTGATAATCCGTTATGGAGAAGGAGATCCCTTTGCTCTTGAGGTCTTCCGTCTTATCTTGCAGCTCTTTTGATAGGAATGCATAGGATAAGAATGCTTTAAGCATGCCATCAAAGCTTCTATAAGAAGGCAACATCCTTGCTTGGAAATCTTGGGGGTTATTTATATATTCATTGTAAAGTTTTGAGTATTTCTGCTTTAGGTCATTAACAAAATGCACTAAATTTTCCTTAGTGCCCTCAATTATGGAGCTTTTTTCTCCAGCCCCTTTCAAATCATCCAGTGCTCCGAGCAACAAGGATAACTTTTTGTCAAGGAATAACTCCATGACAGAAACTGGAGGGTATGTTGTAGTATAAGGAGTCAGTCTTTCCCAAGTTGATTCAGTAAAACCAACGGGTGCATAATCTGAACGCTCATTCCCGGTAGCGAATAATGTAAAGTTCTTGGGGATTATTATGCTGTATCTGCCATTCCCTTGATCTAAGAGCAGGCCCTCCTCTTTTAATGTTGCAAAAGCTTCTCTTGTTTCTTGCGTAAGGTTTTCTTCGGAGATAGAGAAGGTATATGGTTTTCCATTTATGTAGGAGTCTAAGAACAAGTGGATGTTCTTAGGCCTCTTGTCCATATCACTCTTAAGTGTCTCTGAAAGCTCATCAAGCACTAACACAACATTAGTATGTGTTGACCTTGCCAAAAGTTCTAAAAGAGTTGATGATGCTGTTCTTGAGATAATATCTGAACCTCCCACAACATAAGTTTCAGATAGTATGAAATCAGAAGCAGTTTCTTGAGAACAAGGGTTATCGGGCTGAAATCTTCCTGAAAGAAGTGCGTAACCGCACATA
>RFJG01000046.1 GCA_003694965.1 Methanobacteriota archaeon
CTCAAAAAAAGGTTCAGGCTACCTGAGCCTGAACCTTTTTTTGAGAGAGATGAATTAGGCCTTCTTAAAAAATTATTCTCCAACACCAATTTCACACCACATCTCTTTCAAATCCTATTAAGTCAGCTTCAAACTCAAGAGGAAAAGGAGCCATGGGAAATTATCCGGCAATTAAATAAGAGCATAAGCAGTTAGAAAATTACAGGCCCTGAGATTGCTATAACTCATTTCTTTTTCTTGCTGTATGCTATTGCCTTTTCCCTCATACTGCTAAGGGCATCCACGAATTCCTTCCCTATTTCCTTCTCATCTTCCCTGAACTTCTCCAGTATCTTAGTTAGCACTTTCTTAGTCTTGTCTAACACTTTCTTCTGCTTATCTGGCTTCTCAGTTATCTCTTCTAACGATGCTTCTATATCTCTTGTTAGCTCCTCGCTCATTATCTCTGGGACATGCTTAGACAGTATCTTATAGACGCTCATACCTAAGTCAGTAACGTGTATGCCTCCTGGCCCTTTGAATAAGTAGCGTCGAGCGAACAGAGTTGATATGACAACAGCCCTCGTTGCCTTTGTACCCAGTCCTTTCTTCTCAAGCTCCTTAACAAGAGACGCCTCACTATACCTTGGAGGAGCCTTTGTCATCTCCTTCTTCTTCCCTTTCTTGTCTATCTTGTGCCTCTCCCCTTCCTTGAACTCTACTATCTCCTTCTCTTTTTGTTGGTAGAGATGCTCTACGGCCCTGCTCCACCCTTTCTCAGCAACCCTTGTCCCCTCTGCCTTGAATAAGAGCTTGTTAGTCTCTGCCTTAACTTGTGTCGTTATCCTCTTCATAGGAGGCATAAACAATGCCACGAACCTACTTGCTATGAGCTCATAGAGCTTCTTCTCCTCTCCTTCAAGGGATGTTGGCTTAACTCCTGTTGGGTATATTGCTGGGTGTGCAGCATCTTCTTTCCTGCCCTGCCTTGGCCATAGCTTCCCTCCTTTTGAGAGGAGCTCTTCAGCCTCTTTACTGTAACTCTTGTTGTGTTCCCTCAATTTTTCCAGGATTTTCTTGAACCCTATTGATGGCGGTAGCTTCTGTGAGCTCGTCCTCGGATAAGATATGAGAGAGCTTTCATAGAGCACTTGCGCTAGCTGCAATGTCTTTGCAGGAGATATCTTGAATACTCTGTATGCCTCAACTTGCAGAGAAGTCAAGTCAAATGGCGGCGGCGCATAGACATCCTTCTCTTCTTCCTTAACTTCAACTATTGTGGCTTCTTTGCCTATTTTCTTGTAGAGTTCCTTTGCCTTCTCCTCATCTTTTATGTTGCCTCCCTCATATGTGAATTTCTGCCCCTTTATCTCTATAGAGAGAGTCCAGAATGGCTCTGGAATGAAGGCACCTATCTCTTCCTCTTTCCTACTCGTTATCGCCAGTGCAGGACCTTGCACCCTTCCTATGCTCATTATCCTAAATTTGCCAGTTGTCTTTATTGCCTGCATCAATGCCCTGCTAAGGTTTATTCCATAGAACCAATCAACCATATGCCTAGTTTCTCCCGCTACTGCATTGCCGTAATCAAAACCTTCCCTATTTTCATATGCCTTTTTGAGTTCTCCTGCTGTCAAGGTTGAGAACTTCATCCTCTCTGGCTCCACTCCCTTGAATATGAACCTCGCAACATTGTAACCGATTAAGCTCCCCTCATTATCGTAGTCTGTTGCCACAACTATGGAGTCAGCTTCCTTGCTATAACTCTTGAACGCCTCTATGTATGGTTTTGTGTAGTAAGCCCTCTTATCAACTTTGTGCGCTTCCTCCCAACTTATATCAAAGACGGGGTAACCATAACCCTTGACACTGCTCTTGAGCTTGAATATGTGGCCAACAGCAGGTATTACTACATTGTTACTGTCCTCATATACTGAGACTCTTCTTTGGAATGCCCTCCTCTTCGTTATTCCTAAGGCATATGCTATTTTGTTAGCCACTTTTGGTTTCTCTGCAACTATCACTCGCATCTAACAACCTCTTATTCCATCTCCAGGGATAAGTTTAAAGAACCATCAGATTCCACCACTATTGTATCAGTTGGGAACATCACAAACTCAACCTCTCTACCTTCCCATTGCCCATATATCTTGTAGTCTTCTCTTTTCTTGAACTTTGCAAGGTTTTCCCTATCTGTAAGCATTACCTTCATCTCCCTGCCTCCAGAGATGCGGACAAGCCCGGGACTGTTCATCTGTACATTGACAACTGCTCTGCTATCATTCTGCATAGGCACATAGACATTAAACATTGTATCTAGGTAGAGGCTGCTTATGTAGCACTTCTCTTCTTCCCTACTACAAGCTATCCCCACCCCAACCTTATTGTATTCTGGGGTTAACATGGTCTCTCTATGTTTTGGACTACTTAGCCAGCCTTCTATAGCTTTCTCGCTTATGTTCTTAAGGCTGTCAACAAGAGCGAGGTTCTCTCCAACCTGTCTATAATTAAGGCCCCCCTCTCTTGCCCTGTCTCCGACGCTCCTCCCTTCTGGGTCGTAGTGCGAGAAGAAACCCCTGCTAAGCATCTCATTGGCATACTCCCTTGCGAGCTTTGATGCCCTAACGCTAATGCCTAATTCAGAGAGGTTATTCTCCTTCCTTACCTTATTTATTAGGTCAACCATGTGCTTTTCTTCAGCAGTTAAGTTGTGCTCAATGCTTGTGTTGTAGTCCCTTACTTCTAATGTGTAGCTAGGGTCGTGATTACTTCCTACAACTGTGTTAGTTACGCAACCACTCAAGGCACTTAGGAGCAACATAAGGGCCAGCAACACTACCATCCAAGTGATTTAACTGCAATATTTTTATATGCTACACTGCTTTTGCCGAAAAAGGATGGCTCCCATTAAAAAGCTTTGTGAGAGCAAACACTACTATGAGGATAAGCTTGCCACTCAATTGGAGAAGGATTCCATACAGATATAGGCTGGAAGGGACGGAATGTACAAACTGCAACACAGCCTATTTCCCACCGCGCTCCATATGTCCAAAATGTAGGAGGCACGGCAACCTTGTCAAGAAGGCATTTAAGGGAACTGGCAGGGTCGTCACATACAGTAGGGTGGATGTCCCGCCAATAGGTTTTGAGAAAGAAGCCCCTTACTATATAGCAGTTATAGAGCTTGACGAGGGCACGAGGCTAACTGCACAGGTATCTGGTGTTGATTCATTGGAGACTGGTATGAGAGTAAAGGCAGTATTTAGGAAGATACAGCAGGAGGACCCAGAGGGACTAATACACTATGGATTTAAGTTTGTTCCGATGTCCTCTTAAGTATATTTTTTTAAATTATTTTACACAATAGTATTTTCTTATGAGTTCTTCAAAGAGGAGATCTGATCTCAAAGACCGCTCTTTTGCAGGTGGGAGTAAGCTGACAGGTATTATTTCAGACCTAACTTTCTCTTCAAGAGAGAAATTAGAAAGGTATTTGCGTGAAGTTGCTGAACGTGGAGAGCAAGAATTGGAGGTTTGTTGTAACATCGTCCTTAATAATCTCTTAAAAGATCGTGATGCAGCAGCAATTTATGGTTCTATTTTCAAGGATACTCTAAAATCTATCCTTTCTATTCCTAATCTTGGGAGGAATGTTTTTGAATTGCCTAAAAAGCTAAGCAACAGCCCTTCTTCGCTCATGACTGCATTATTCTACTCTGCTATGCTTGAAGACGATGCTCCTACAATGATACAGGCTCTTAATAGAGGAGCATCATTCAAAAATGCTTACCCTCCCATACATATTCTGCTTCTCCAAGGTTCTGAAAATTTAGCAAAAATGTTATCTAAGATAGAGCTATCCCGGAGCAGTTTTTCCCGCCATCTCAAAAAAACAGTTCCAGTATCTCTAAAATTTACGGATCAAGAGAGTGCCGTCCTAGTTCCTACAAAACCAGGTATGTCCAAAAACCACCTTCTTCACGCTAATTTATTACAA
>RFJG01000047.1 GCA_003694965.1 Methanobacteriota archaeon
ACATAATAGCTGATGATAGCTATGCTTAGACAAGCCTCAACATCCTTTCCAAGACAGTACTTGTCATAAGGAAAACTGTGAAGGCTATGAGCCACAAAAAGATAACATACTTGAATCCGAATATGACACGTCCCTTATTAACAGCGCCTATGAGTAGGGCTGTTATGAAAGTGGAGAGGAGTATGTAACTGACCATCATTATGAACAGGACGTCCTTGTTGACACTCACATTAGGAGAAAGGGCTCCGACTATCCCTGCAGTGTTGACCCCCACATTGGAGACTGCCTTAGAAAGGGATAGAAGGCTTAACACATAGGTATAGGCAACGGACATCAGGAAGGGCATTATGAGAGCGCCTATTATGACTATGAAGGCCGTGAAGTTCTTTGTCCTGTCTGCGAGGTCTTTTTTGAGTATCATTATGTCCCTAAAGTGGTCTGCATATGCTTGGAGGAGCTCTGCCAACTTACCTCCAGCAACAACTGCCCTCTCAAAGAAGTTGGCGAAGTTCTTGATATATACGGAGTCCATCCTCCTAGCGAGCTCCCTGAAAGCTATGCTCAACATACCAGTTGAAGCGACCTTCTCATATGCCTTAGCTGCCTCTTTGCCAAGTATGCCAAACTCCGGCTTGGCAGAAGACAAGAAGGCTTGCATAGGGACCATTCCACCGCTAAGGTTGGAGGCTATGTTGTATAGGAAGTCGGAGAAGAGCTCCTCAGCCCTGTCAACCCTAGCAGACACGACGAACTTGAGGTGGAGCCAAAAGAGGAATGGGACGATAAACAATGAGGACAAAGAGAGTATGCAGGAAAGGCAGTAGGAGACAGGAAATAAGTATATGCCATAAGAGGTAAGGGTTACGTCCAAGAGAACGGGAATTACGAAAAGTAGGATGGTTAGCGTCATCATCCTGCCCGCCCACTCCTCTGCGGTCTCATCAAAGCCCGCGTAATCTAGCTGTCTCGTAAAGTAGTTGAGAAGGAAATCTGGTAGCATATTGCCAAAGAAAAGGTAGACTCTCTTCATTCTATCACCGCTGGCTTGGAGGTCCTTATGAAACCAACGAGGAATGCTTGGACGAGCAAAGAACTAACTAGGACAACAGCTATGAGGAGTTCCGAGAACTCTATGTCCATTATGGCTGAGACTATAACTCCAGTGACTAGGAAAATGGCAGGGACAACTGCACCTAACAAGAGATAACCGAAGAGAAGGAGATTTACCTTCTCCAAGTATCTCTTAAGCTCCCTCTCATTGTATTCCTTGACTGTCTTGTCTATGGACTCAAGGACATCAGTAACATCTCCCCCTACACGCATCGCAGTGGAGAGCTGCCATAGAGTCTTCCTCATAAAGTTGCTCCTTATTGTCCTGGCTAGCTCCCCAAGGGCTTCTGCATCTGAGTAGCCCTCATTGATCCTGCTGACAACTCTCTTGAGCTTCTTGGATGCCATTCCATAATTAGAGGTTGAGGTTATGATGAGAGCGTCATAGAGAAGGACTCCGGAACGGAGCTGTATGAGCATATCGTTGAGTATGAAACTCAAGTCCCTGTCTATCTTCTTGGACATATCCTGGACTTTAGCTCTTGGATAAACTATGTTGATAACTAAGATAAAGAAGAACATGTAGAGGAAAACGGCGAGCTCCACGAACCACAATTCCTTAGCTCCCCACGTGGCTATGAAAAGGAGGAGAGGGAAAAAGAGAGCATAAACAAAGGCTGATAGAAAGGCAGAGGAGAGATAGACATGGGCTTTTATGCGTGGGTCCAATACCTCTAAGTCCTCTTCTATGAATGGAACTACTCTTAGCAATAACTTCCCGAAAAACTCGAAGCGCCTGACAAAACGCCTCGCCTTGAGAGGGTTGAAGAGTATGAAAGGCGATATCATAATCTCAGCCTTTTGCCTTCTCTTATTGTTGAGATGATATCATCCCTGTCCTTGTAGTATGCTCTAACGAATTCCTCCATGGACTCCATTGATGTCATACGGTGTTTTATGAGATACTTGAGAACCTTAACTCTATCCTCTAAGTCCTCATTAAGCTCTTTTTGCGTCATACCAGTATAGAGGGAAACCTTCTCCCTATATTTGATTGGAAGGCCGTGGAAATCGAATGTGTCCATCCTCGCCCTATGGCTATAGACCCTGTCAACATTAGCGCCAGTCTCCTTGAGCATTATCTGTGCTATCTCAAATGTCCTTCTCGTCCCTGTTTTCCTGTTCCTCCTCTGAGTAACTATTAAGTCAAGAATATCCATCTCCTGTATAGGTATCCCTATGGGCTCCTCTTGGAGCCTCTTGAGTGCTATGTAGGCAGTGTCTGCGTGGAAAGTGGAGTAAACGCTATGGCCTGTGTGCATAGCCTCAAACATCACAATAGCTTCTTCCTTCCTCCTAACTTCTCCCACTATTATCCTGTCTGGCCTCATACGGAGGCTGTTGACCATCAAGTCAAGGAGGGAAACCTCTCCCAAGCCTTCTGGGTTGGGAGACCTCGTTACCATTGGCACCCAATTCTCGAAAGAGGTTGGCAGGTTTAATTCTCTCGTGTCCTCTATAGTTATTACTCTCTGGAAGGGGTTGGAAAGCATTAGCAATGCGTTGAGCATCGTCGTCTTACCGCTAGCCGTTCCTCCAACAACGAGGACGTTCATCTCAAGCTCCTCTGCCTGCCACAACAAAGATGCCATATCCGCAGTGAGCGTACCATTTTTTATGAGGAAGGGCAATGTATAAGGCTCTTCAGAGAATTTCCTTATGGTGAGCGTGTTCCCGCTAACTGAGATTGGGTAGAGAGTAGCGTTAGTTCTCTCGCCATTGATGAGGTGGGCATCTAAGAGAGGGCTCAATGTCGTTATCTGCTTGCCAACCCTCCTAGCTATCCTAACTGCCAAGTTGGAGACATCAGCCTCTGTAGGGAATAGTATGTTGGTCTTGAGCCAACCATACTCCCTGTGATAAACTACTATGGGCTTATTGGCGCTGTTGATAACTACCTCTTCTAACTTGGGGTCTATGAGGAAGTACTCCAGCTTCCCTATGCCGTACATCTCAGACCTTATGATGCCAGCTAACACATCAGCATCCTCCTTCTTATCAACGATTTTGGAGAGTTTGTTCCTCGCCATGTTGAGCTGCTTCTCGTATATCTTCTTCCTCCTCTCCTCCTCTGTCATCATGTATGTCTCTGGTGGGAGGAAAAGGGCTATCTCATCCTTGAGTTTCCTTAAGAAAGATGCTGTTATAGGGCCGGGCATAGGGTAGTCAAGGTAGTAAGACATATCCCCCTCCTTGTCCTTGTAGATATAGACTCTTGCTTGGTATGTGCCGTCGGAAGATGCTGTGTCATACTCTTCTATGATCCTGCTCTTGGGGGGGAGCCTCTCCTCCTGTGTTGGCGGAGCGAACAAGACCTTAACAGATGGCTTGACAAATGGGATGGGAACATAGTAGAGCTCAACGATCCTCTCCTCCTCAAGCCACTCAAGTATTTGCTCTAAATCATCTGGATTGATGGAAACTTGCTTTGCCAAGTATGGCAATCTCGCAGTCTTCCCTATTATGGAAGTAAGGAAATCCAACTTAGTCTTTATGAGCACCTAACCCTCACCTACAACAATACCGACTGGCTCTTTATAAACATTGCCCTGTGAGATGTTGAGACCTCCTGGATAGTAGGCTAGTACATAGCTTGGCTCACTAGCTACCATCGTTATGTTGGCATAGCCACTACCAGGTTGCTTCTTCTTTTTTTCTATTATTTGTATTGAATACTTTTGCTTGTTGCTGATTTTGCCTATGACTATGCGAACCTCGTTCTTGTCCTTGTTCTTCTTACCATAGTTATAGGTTAATTTCAATCTCGTCTCTTTTGTTGGATTGATGGAGTCGTTGAAATAAAGAGGGGCTCCATAATCATCTGTAATCACTATGTTGACTGGCACATTGCCCGCATAGAACCTATCAACTTTCAGTTTCCTCTTACCTACTGAAGAGACTCCTGGTATGGTGTAAAAAATAGAAGCGTTGATGCCCGTAAGGGAGCTCTTTCCATAGAATTCCATCTCATATTTATTTTTGCTTGAAACTTGTGAAAACCCGTTGCTAAAGTAGAGGAAGACGTCGTTCTTGCTCTCCAATGAAGAGAAATCTATGGAATAATTGTAGCCCAGGGCAGATAGGGCTCCCGAAATGTAGTTGCGGTAATCCTTGACTTCCTTGCTGTTGTCCTTCTCTGGAGAGGAAGCGTTGACGCTTATGGCAACAGTAGAAGGAGAGCTCCTCTCTATTGTTATGTTGCGTGGCACAAAGAGAGCAACATCGCTAACTATTGTATCGTATATTGTCCCTATCCTCGTATAGCTCCTCTCAACATAATTGGTCGTGATTGATGAAACTAGTATGTATGAAAGAGATGGGAGTATAAACAAGAGGACAAATAGCTGCGCTAAGAAAGCTTTGGCCATAGCACCACTCTATAGAGGTAGAGGTCCTTTCCCTTGAGGTTGTTGTTACTAGTATCTAAAACAAATGCATAACTCTGTTGTGAGTTAGTAGCATTGAGACAACCGGCTTTGGTTACGTTGTATTGTTGCTGGAGGGAGTATTGCTGGTTGTTGTTATTATTATTGCAGTTATCGTCGCTATGGCCGGGATTTCCCTCATTCTTCTCGTGGCCTTCTCCTTTGCACTTCTCGTGGCCTTCTCCTCCATCTCCGCTCTCATTCTTCTTTACCTTGTAGAGCTCTATAGTGCCACAATATTGAGTTGGTAGATTATCAACAACTTGCTGCATTAATGATTGGTTGTTGATACCTGCTTGGAAGGTTCCAGAACTCTTGAGAGATAAAGTTAAGCTCTGCAAATAGTCCTCTAATGTATGCTCCCTTACTTGGAAGGCCGGAACGTTGACAACTTGTATGGTTGCTACTGCTATCAACAGGAAAAGAGATGCTAATAGGACATCCAATGTATAGAGTTGCGCTTTCATCCTTCCACCTCCACAATGAGATTTACGAGCGAACCGTTATAAGTTGATGGGAGAACATGCCTCTCAAGGCTACCGTTAATTGGTTCAGTGTAATTGAAATAGACAATAGAACTGTTGAAGTAGTCGCTCACAACTATAGAGATGTTCTTCCCGCTTATGCCGAGCAAGTCTTTGGTAGCGCTGTTGTTGTTGGAGAGGGAGTTGTAGAGCTTATCGAGCTTGCTCTGTTGCAACTTACACCTATTGTAAGCTAAGCCAAGGCCAGGAACGCCCTCTACCTCTTGCCAATCGCCTTCGCTCCCAGCAGAGCACAGGAAAAAAGGGTCGTACATGTTGACTACCCTACCAGAAGGATTGCCAGAGGTGCTCTTGCCAAGAGAGTAGGAAGAGAGGATCCCCTGAAAAGCGAAGAAGAGCAGGAAAAATAAGGAGACAGCTACTAAGGCATCAAGACTATCCAATTACAACACCTCCTAATTTCGTCCCATTGAGAGTTAGGTTAAAGCTAGTGCCAGTTCCGTAGAAGGAGCCATTAAATGGAACATAGCAAGTCTCTACATTCCCTTCTCCGTCGTCCAAAAAGCACGTGTTGTCTGTGATGTTGAGAGTTATATTCTTAGTAAGGATTAGAGTCTCCGTACATCCATCTCCGCAAGAGGCTAGATCAAATAAGACATGCTCTACCTCTGCCCTCTCGCTAGATAAGGAAGATAGAGAAAGTTGCTGTCCTTGTCCTCCCATATATGTTGTGCTATATACAGTTAAGAAAAGAGCAAAGGCAGAGAAAGCAGCGAATAGAGCAAGCTGAGTTAGGGCGGTCACTTGACATCTACCTCAACAGTGCCTTTCTTGTCCTTGAATTCAAGCTCAACAAGGCCTGTCTGGTTAGGGAGCTGCTTAAAAGTTATGGAGTAGTCAAACTCCTTGACGAGTTGCGTCCCGCTTGGCATTGTCATAACAAGTTGCGAAGGATTGCCAGAAGTAAATGTCAAGTTATACTCAGAAGGAAATTGTATTGTTGCCTCCACCTCTGCCTTATCTCCTTGTATATATGCTGTGTAACCATAAGTGTAGATCTGGTCGAGTGCCTGCTTCCCTATTAAGTTCTCCCTCTGCACAGAGAGTTGGTTGATATTGCTTATGATTACTGCTGAAAATAATAGGAGTATTGTCAGGAGTATGCCATTCATTACCAAGAACTCAGTAGATACTTGCGCTTTCTTGATTGTCATATGAACACCGAAGAATGTGGGAAGACCTTTACTCCCTGGCTTGTTATCATGTAAGGCACTACTTTCTCAACATGGGGCGTGTCTCTCATCTTTATTACTTCCATACCTCTAACACGTAAGTCCTCTTTTGCGTAGTAGTGGAGCTTGACTATGCCATCTGCCATAAACTCCCATCTGCTGTAGTCTTTGCCGTCTCCTTTCTCAAGCGTGAATATCGTAGAGACGGGGAGCCTGTTGAACACCTCAAAGAAATTGTAAATGAAGTCGTTCTCTTCTTGCTTGGAAACGAATGAGATGGCTATGGAAGTGAGAGAGTCCACAGCCACCTTGGAAATGGAGTTTTCCTCAACAAAATCCTGAAGGGACATACCGTCTGACCTTATGATTTCCTTCATCTCATAAGGAGAGTAGAAGAGGAAGTTCATGTTTTTCTCCTTCTCCGTATCCCAACCCATGAACTTGGCATGTGCTCTTAACCTGGTTATTGGCTCATTGGTAGAGATGAAAAGTGTGTTATCACCTTGCTGAGCACCTCTGTAGCAGTATTCCAAGCAGAAGAGCGTCTTACCCGTTCCCGGGCCTCCTGAAAAGACGACGTTGGAGCCCTCCACAAGGCCACCATAAGTAAGATCGTCAAAGCCTGGCACATATGTCTTGGCTCTAGCCACTTCCTTGGAGGGCTTGGACTCTATGAGTTTCTTGAATGATTCAAGCCTTCTCTTAGCTTCTAAGAGCTCCTTACTCAGCATTATCTTTTCCTTTTTCTTGGCTGGTTTCTTAGGAACTGTTCTCTTCGCTTTTTTTGGCTTCTCTACTCTCTTGGCTTTCTTAGCCTTGCTATGAACTCCTGTCTTGTGAGTAGCTTTCTTCCTTCCTCCTTTCGTGCTTTTTTTCTTTTTGACTACCACAAAAGGAATGGAAGGGCTGGCTTTAAAAATGTAGTGTAGAAGGAGCTCGTGTGTTGTTGTGTCCATAAGAGAACAATGTAGGCGACAACAAAGAGGAAGATTTAAAAAGTATTGTCGTGTAGCTCCTTCGGTGGTTAGAATGAAAGGACAAGGATCCACAGAGTACCTTGTGGTTTTTGCGGCTGTGCTTGTCATAGCTTTGATAGTGATTTTCCTATTAGGCCAGTTCTCTGGTTTCTCCCAAAAAAGCTTGGCAGACCAGAGCAAGAGTTCATGGGCTCAGATGGTGCCAGTTGCTGTTGAGGACTTTGGACCTGTTGGCAATGGCTCAACAAATGTGACACTCAAGCTCAAGAATTTGGATGTTAAGAAGCTCTACATAAGAGATGTGTTGTTTGATGGAACATCTGCAACTGCCTCAACTCCAACCTTTGGCAACGCTGCAAAGCTCAACCCAGGACAGGACAAGGAGTTTGAAGTGCAATTTGGCACAGTGTGTGATTCTGGTGACAGCGGCCAGATGGTAGAGTATGATATGCAGATAAACTACTCTTACAAGGCAGGTGGAACGCAGTTCACAGAGGTCGGCTCAACACCGATAAGGATACTCTGTCCGTAGTTGCTTAGTTTTCCCTCTTTTTCTTTTTTAGGAACTTCTTAGAAAGAAAGTCCCATCAAAGAAGGGGCACATAGTCGCTTTTTTCTTAGGAACTTTCTTTCGACCTTTTATCAAAAAGAAGGAAACCCACAACTACAAATTCAACTCCATATCTGTCAGTTTGTAGGGTAAATAGAAAACGCTTTTAAGTCCTTGTGAGCCACTTTCCTTTATGCCTTCTAAAGAAGAACAAAGCACCGCAACTTCTCTTTTGTTAGATGTTGCTGTTCCATTTGGCTATCTATTCTCTGAAGAAACTTACAGGCAGATAGAAGAAGCAATAGAAAAAGAAGACTATTGGGAATTAACTAAAATCCTTTCTCTTACCACGGGCTCGACCATGTTAGATGCTATGGCAATAGCATCTGCTCTCTTTACGTCTGGAAGTTCTCTGCTTACTGCTACCGGGCTTAAAGCAGCACTCCAAAGGATACTCTACGAAACTACTGTCTTAGGTTTAGGCAGGGAATTGAGGAAAGTCCCTTCCCTTATAGCTAAGGCCCCAGAAGGAACAGCAGAGATGGTAAGAACATTAAGGAGAATATTCACCAAAAGAGATGCTGAAGACGTGCTGAGCTTAGCAGAAAGGGGGAGAGTATATCTTAGAGCTGTAAACGAATGGACAGAAAACATCCTTAGCAAAGAAGGAGTCACTAACTTGTTTTTTAAGCATAGAGAATTAACAACAGATGGAATAGAATTGATTCTTGGAAGAGGGTCTTTAGATATCCTAAGAGAGGAGGGTTTACGAGCAACAGCTTCCATCTTAGACAAAGGAAAAACTTGGTTCATGAACACCTTTGGAAGAGAAGTTGGAGACGCCATACTTGGATTTTATAGGGCAATAACCTTGGATGCAATAGATACAATAAGCAGAAAATATCCAGATGTTGTAATAAGGTATTTACCACAAGGTGGAGATGAAGCTCTTATCTTAGTAGTTGGTAAGAACGACGATGTAAAGACCGCAGAAATAATGACAGAACTAACAGGATTCATAAAGAGAGACATGGAAAGCGTCTTAGCCTCATTGGCACAAAGGCATCCACGATTTAGAGATTTCTTGGGAGCTTGGACAGAAGTTGATAACATTGATTTAGATATTCTATTAAGCTTGGATAAAAATAATCAACTTAACATGCTAAGTGATGAGCTTGGGGAGGTAGGATCCCTTTATGAGGCACTTTCCATAAAGGAATCTAATGGACTTTTAGAGAAGCTAAGTAAGATCTCACCACAGATCTCGATAAGCCTCAAAAGACTAAGGGATAGGATCCTATCCTACAATCCATCTACATC
>RFJG01000048.1 GCA_003694965.1 Methanobacteriota archaeon
CAATAAAGGTTAAGTCAATCGACGAGACCGTAACACCAACAGTAAGCGGCTCTGGTGCAACTGGCGTCAGCGGTGTTGACCAGCTCAGCGCAGTCATCGTGAGCAGCGATGGCTCAGAGAAGGTCAGCGAGCTCACAGCAACCACACAGGTTCCTGTTTCAGACAACCTGTTGGTTCTTGACAGCCAGGCAGATGGTGTTGCCACAAAGATAACTGTCGGTGGTCCAGCTGTTAACAGCGTCACAAAGGATGCTATGGACACAGCAGGCCTTGAGTTGACACCTGACAACCCAGTCGTTGTCAAGGCTGTTGATGAGAAGACAGTTGTCGTTGCAGGTTACACTGCAGAGGACACCGCAACCGCCATAGACCAGTTCTTGGCAGGCTTGCAGTAAAGGGTTTCAACCCCCTCTTTTTCTTTTTTTATACAGGAACTTTCTTAGAAAGAAAGTTCCATCAAAGAAGGAGCACATACACGCTTTTATTTTTCTTAGGAACTTTCTTAGAAAGAAAGTTCCTCCGCTTTTTAGTAAAAAGCGGAACCAAAAACTAACTCATGTAGGAACCTACGGTTCCTACTACCTCCCTTCTGCATATAGATGTCGGAGAACAGCTAATTGAAGATGGCCGAAGGCCTATCTAGAAGTTTGGACGCCACCTTTTCTAAAGGTGGCCGGTTCCTACCACCTCCCTCGAGCTTTTGCTAAAAGCTCGATCAAAATGTCGGTACGGACAAGGTTAACAGCCATATCATTTATAAGCTCAAATATGCAATATATCCTTATGAAACAGTACATATACTCCCTAAATGAGCTCTCCGACAAAGCCCCTAAGATGTTCGGCATAAAGACAGGGACTAAGTTGGACAACATGTTCTTTACATATGACGAGGAAGATGGCCGCGTTGTTAAAAAAACTCTCTACGGCCTCCCTTATCTTGGAGTTCTCAACATAGTAGGCTCTCCTGATACTGGGAAGAGCCTTTTTGCATATCAATTTGCTGTTTTCCAGGCATCCATAGGCTACAAGGTGGTTATATTAACAACGGAGACGCCAGCTTCTTTCCTCTACAACACAATAAGGGAGAGATGCCTAATAATGTCTAAGGATTTTGAGGAGGTTGCTCGCAACATAGTCGTTGTTGATCTAGCACAAGAGGATAGCGTCAGAGAAAATATAAACGAGGTTATTTCTTTGTTGGAGAGAGCCATCAACAAACATAACGCTACCATAACAATAATAGACTCAGTTACTGGCTTATATGAGCACAAGGAGCTCAACGCAAGAAGAGTCTTGAGGGCAATCTACAACTTCCTAAAAGCAAGGAAGCAAACAGCCTTAATAACATCTCAGAAGAGGAGCTCTAAGGACTCCTCAACCGTTGAGGCTGCAGGAGGCTTAGGAGTTGCTCACATAGTAGATGGCAGCATAGTCTTGGACAAGAGGATAATCAACACAAAATATGAGGAGGGCATATATGGGATGCCCATAGGCTCTGTTATGAGGACATTAAGGATAGATGGATGTAGGTTAGCTGGACATGACCAGAGGACGCACATCCTTAAGATAAGCGATACTGGCGTTATAGATGTTGGAGAGGAACTCTCCGAATACCTCAAAGCAAACAGGAAGGAAATATGAGAAGGACAGCTGTTGATGGAGTAATAATAAGAGGCGGCAATTTAGTTGTTGCGAAGAGGCTCATACCTCCTTACAAGGGAACCTTAACATTTCCGGGCGGCCACATAGAAGAGCAAGAGAGTGCAGAAGATGCTCTTTACAGAGAGATAAAGGAAGAGACGGGATTGGATGCTAAGATAATAAGAGGGATAGGCGTTTATTCACAACCAAGCAGAGATCCAAGGCACATCATAAGCTATGCCTTTCTCTGTTTTGCTGACGGAGAGTTGGAGAGTTCTAATGAAGGAGCAGTTAGGTGGGAGGAGATACATTCCTTACTAAAAAGAAAGTTTGGTTTTGACCACGGTCAACTCCTTATAGATGCTGTTAATGCCCTTGTCCATCTCTACATAGATGAGATGCTATACAGGGCTATTACTGAGAGAGCTCCAGTAATAACGACGAGCAAGGGAGAGGAGCCATTCCACAAGCTCCTTTTCATAGCATTGTCGGCGAGGACAAAGGACAATAAGACAGGAGAAGCATTGGAAAAGTTAATAGCTAAGTTCCCAACACCCTCTAAGTTGGCAAGAGCATCGCCAAAGGAGGTGGAATCCCTCCTCTATGGAGTTGGTTTCCATAGGCAAAAGGCAAGGAACATTATAGAGCTAGCTAAGATAATAGCTAAGGAAGGGATGCCAACAACATACGATGAGTTGGTAGAGCTGCCAGGAGTTGGTCCCAAGACTGCTAAGGTATTCTTGGCGGAGGTTATTGGAGAGCCGACGATAGGAGTGGATACCCACGTCCATAGGGTAAGCAACAGGCTCTCCCTTGTCTCAACAAAAACGCCAGCTGAGACAGCAAAAGCACTCTCTTTCTTAGATGATAGCAATAAGAGGAGGCTTAACTTGGCATTTGTGGGCTATGGCCAGACGATATGCAAGCCACGCAACCCCTTATGCTCTTCTTGTAAGCTCTCACGATATTGCCACTACTCTTATAAGAACAAGACGGGCTACTGGAAGAGTGGCTAATCTTTTAAATACTTCTACTTCTATTGCCCTCAATGAAGAGCTACAAAAAAAAGAGAAGCATAGACTTGAACATAAAACCTGAGATACTAATAGCATTTGGCATATTCGCCGCCATAATAGTGTTGCTCCTAGCTTCTGATATTGGCATAGGAGTCGGAGGTTGTGTTGCAACCATCAACATAGACGGCGAGATAAGCATGCAGAGGGTTGACGGCGGCTTACTATCGTCTGCTATCCCCAACGCTGAGGACATAGCCAACACAATAGATGAGGTTGCCAAGAAAGACTCAACTAAGGCAATACTAATCAAGATTAACAGCCCCGGAGGCTCTGTTGTAGGCTCCCGTCTCATAAGGAATGCTCTAAGAAGGGCAGACGTGCCAACAGTCGCTTATTTGGGAGAGGTTGCTGCTAGTGGCGGCTATTACATAGCTAGTGGAGCTGACTACATCGTTAGTGATCCCAACACAATAACTGGTAGTATAGGTGTCATAGCGGTTTTCACTGATGCAAGAGACCTCTTAGAGAAAGTGGGAGTCAACATAACAGCAGTGACGAGCGGGAAGCACAAGAGCATGGGCTCATTCTTCTCTGGCCTTGACAACGAAAGCAGGGCAATAGTCTCCTCCATAATTAACGAGACGTACGAGGAGTTTGTTAATGTTGTTGAGGAGGGAAGGGGTACGAGGCTTAACAAGAAAGCCTTCCTCGCCATAGCTGATGGGAGGATACTCTCCGGTAGGCAAGCCAATGCTATAGGCATGGTAGATGAGTTGGGAGAGCCAAGGGATGCTCTCAACAAAGCAAGGGAGCTCGCAGGAGATAAAAACTTGCCAAGCTGTAATGTCAAGGTTAAGCCATCCTCAGAGAACGGCCTCTCCTCTATGAAGCTCTTTAACGATGTCCTTTCTAAGATTTCAGGAGGGATAGCACTTAGATGATAGAGGTCTTCCTTATCTTCCTGCCAGCCTATGTTGCCAATTCCTTCCCAGTCATCTTAGGGGGCTCTGTGCCCATAGATGAGTTGATAGGAGCTAGAGTATTCGGCAAGCACAAGACTCTCCTAGGTTTTGTAAGTGGCATATCAGCAGGCATAATAACAGCCTATCTCATCTCTCCCTATACGCCATTGCCATTTAGGGAAGCCTTTATGCTTGGCATAATAACTGCCATTGGGGCCATAGTTGGAGACCTCGTTGGGAGCTACATAAAGAGGAGATATGGCATGAAAGAGGGCTCTGAGTTCCTTCTAGACCACATATTCTTCATAGTTGTTGCAGTTTCATTTGTCCTCGCTGTTAACAGAGAAGTCATTAATTTGGTCGATGCCCTTCTTTTCATAGCGCTGACATTCTTTATTCACAAGGGAGCTAACATAGTTGCTCATAGGACAGGTCTTAAGAGCGTTCCATGGTAAATTTTTCCCCTACTTTTACTTTTCCATAGTTGGCCAGCTCTACAACATAGTCTGCTTCTACACATACCTTTTCGGGG
>RFJG01000049.1 GCA_003694965.1 Methanobacteriota archaeon
ATCTCCAAGTATATGGCAGAAGAATTGGGCGAAGAGATAAACTACATAAAAATTGTGATGGACAAGAAAACCATCATAGCTGGCATTGAAGATAACAAAGTTGTCATAATGGCCCCTGCCTCAGAACAGGAAGAACTTGAAGCAGTTGAAAGGTTCAGTAGGAGATGATCTCCCTTAGGAAAACAGTTGCATAAGAACCAGACGGTAGAGTGAATGAGAGGGGGTTTCCCTCAATTAGGTTAAGAATGGGAGAGAAGAGTAGCCTCTTGGTGCCACGAGAAGAAAGCTCTGGCATTGACTTTATTAGGAAATCCTCTTTGGATAAGTCTAAAGAAGAGAGGACCTCTTTATAGAGGTTGTTAACGCTGCTCTCATATCCTATGACGGGAGCAACGACATATGAAGTTCCTTCCTTGTCTATTATGGGGAAGCCGTCCTTGTCAGAAGAGCACATGTACTCATCTTCCAAGAGCCCCTCTATTGTTATGCGCTTCTCCAAATACTTGTTGAAGAGGAAGGACTGGACAGCGTGGATGAACATTAGGAGAGTGCCTCTCGGGAGCCTCCTGAGGGCATTAACATAATCATTAGGCTTGTTGGATAGATGGCCGAGGATAGTCCTCTCGTGCCTAAGGAAATACGGGAACTCGTTCAATGCTCTCTTGAAATCTCCGTGCTCTTTCAACAAAGCCCTTGCCTCCTTAGCTTCCTCGTTCTTCTCATTTTCTCTCTCAGTAAGGAAGAGCATAACAGCTTCTTCGTACATTCCTTTAAGCATTAGGTAGCCTACCTTGTGCGTTATGCCGCTATTGCCGAACCTCTGTTCTCCATAGTAGTTGGGAAACTTGCCATTAAGCTCCGACAAGGACTCTCGCGAATAACTATCAATAGCTATCGTAAAGGCATTTCCTCTCAAATCGCCCATTTTTATGGGCTTGTCAGCATAATGTAGTGGGAAGAGCTTGACATCTCTAATGGAGAGGCTGGATAGTTTCTCAGCATCCACAGAGTAGAGAGAAAATAGTTGTGCTGTCCACGCTCTCTTGTCCTTTGTTCCTGCATAGTCCGCTCTTTTTTTGGAAACACCAAGCAAGCGGCATATCCTCTTCAATGCCATATCCGTTGACCAATTCTTCTTTACCAATACAGCGTGGAGGAACTTGCCCTCCCCTCCAGTAAATTCATAGTTGGCTGAGACGCTTAACTTAGGACTTTCCAATGGAACTTCCTCAACTATGAAATCCTCCGGCCTCTTCTTTATCTCAACACGAGGTTTCTTACTCCTTGTCATAGGAGCTGGCAAGAAATCATCAAGCTTTTTTAACACAACACCGTCTTGCTTGGAAGGATTTAAAGAGCTATAGTTAGTTTTTTATTCCTTGTGCTCTTAATAGAGGGGCTATGGACGCTAAATGGTATATCGCTATAATAATTGTTACGATAGTGCTTGTAGGGGCTTTCTTCTATATGTCAAAAGGGCTAGCCGGAGAACACGCTGGAGAAGAGAAAGTCATGGAGAAACAAGCATTTTCCATAGTGGATGCACTCTCAAAAATGGAAGCTCCCCAGAATTATATTGCTGTCAAGGAAGAGAAGATAGACTCTCCACTCATAAATTTGAGCAGGAGGATAGAAGTAAGGAAGAATAACGGCGACCTCTATGTCAAGATAGAGGATAAGAAGAATTTCCTAACTGCAGAATACATAAAGAAAGGGAACGAGACCTGGCTATGTTTTAACTTCACGGAGAGGGTGTGCGGCAACCCATCAACAATACCAGCATATGCCATATCGCTACCGCAGGAGGATTTCTCAGCATTCATAAATAACTATAAGAAACAGATGGAATTCCTTGAGAAGAACGGGGCTTTCAAGGCCTTGAAAAAAGAAGAAGGGAAGAATTGTACAACTTACAACTATACATACTCCTTCGGCGATGTGCCACTAAAGGAGCTCCGTAAAGCCAACATCAATGTAAAGTCAAGCTACCTTGACATAGTCTATAATTCAAGCATATGCCTTGATAACAAGGTTGTGTGGAGCTTTGAGAAAGTCTTCAACGATGTTAATGGTATTAACAGGCAGGGGGTTAAGCTTGTTGAATTCAAGGAAGAGAACAACTTAACCATACCAGATGGTGGAGAGAAAAATGATACACTACTAAAAGCCCACTATGACAATTATGCCAACTTCTTAGAGGAGGTGGCTAAGGCAAAGGACCCGCAATTGAGGAGCATAGCAACTCAATACCACCTTCCAGATATATGCTACAGGGCAGAGGACAGCGACACTTGCTTTGCGATATATGTTGATCAGTTCAACGATAGCAGCGTATGCCCCAAGATAGAGAACAGCAGTCTAAGGGAAAAGTGCATACAGGCAACAGGGGGATAAACTTAATAAGCTGTAGAGAGCTATGTAATTATGCTCGATGAAAAGGACGAGAAGCTCATAAAACTGCTAGTGGAAGATGGGAGAGCCTCCTTGAAAGAGCTAGCAAAGGAGCTCTCTATGAGCAGCACAGCAGTTAAGAAGAGAATGGAGAAGCTTATGAAGAGCGGCGTGCTCTTAGGTTTTAGTGCCAAGGTAAATTACAAAACACTGGGAGAGAGCAGGACGCTCCTAATAGCGCACGTGAAGCCAGAACAGTATGTTGAATTCTTGAAGGTTATGAGCCGCCTTAACATAGAAGCCGCTTACGAGAATAGGACAGGAGGGCATCACATAGTCTATATGTTTGTTGATAAGCTTAACAAGGAAGGGTTGGATAAGCTTGCCAAATACTCCAAGATATGCCCAAGTGCGAGAGTAGAGAAGATAGTTTAGACTATGCTCTTTGTTGGTGTCATGGGCAACTCATACCTTAACCTATAGCTGTTTATGAGGGAGAGGGCTTTTTTGACTCCCCTTTCCTTGTCTGGATAGATGTTGCCAACTCCCTCCTCCATTAGCCAATCAACATAGAGGCCAAAATCAGCTAAGTTCATAGAGCCATCCTCCAATAGCTTCTCTATGACAACAGCGACTAGCTCCCTTCCATCCTTGTCTGTCCCCCAAGCAGCGAGAGCGTAAGTTACTTGGTTGATAAAGTGCTCTCTGTCTTCTGTGCTCATGTGCTTCCACACTTGGACGAGCTTCCTCTTGTATTCCAGAGGGAAATTGGCAAATGGTCCCTTCTTCATATTATCACGCCAAGATAGAATTAACTGCTCTTGTCCCCTTCTTCTTGTCTAAGTTGTTAAATTGCTCTGCCAACTTTCTTGCCTCTGTTAACGTGTTTTCTGGGATTGTTTTCGTTGTTTTAGGTTGTTGTGGTAGTTTCATTTTCTCAGCATTTTCACGAGCAGTATTAAGAGCATCGTTTATGTCTGTGAGGTCTGGAGCTTTTGGAACTTGAGTATTTTCTTGAGGCTTTTGTTTTAGTTTTGTTGACATAATGATATATCAGCGTCCATCTTTAAAAATATTCCTCATTATAGGGAAGAGAAGAAGCCCCGTAGTCTAGCGGTCAAGGATGCAGGGTTCTGGCCCCTGTGACCCCGGTTCGAATCCGGGCGGGGCTATGGAAATACTAAAGTTGCCTAAATAGGCTCTCCACTTCTTTTTCATCGCATCCATTGACAGCTGCTGTTAGCTGCTCTTGTGGAACTTGCTTGAGGTATTGGA
>RFJG01000050.1 GCA_003694965.1 Methanobacteriota archaeon
ACTGGCACCTCTACTTGGCCGTCTGTTGGAGTTAGGAGGCTCTTTTTCTGGCCGTCAAAAATTCCTATAGCCACTATTTTCATCTTTGCTGAACCGTGCTTTCCGGGCTTAGATATGTCTATGCTCACAACCTTGCAGGGTATGTCATCAATGACAAGGAACCTGCCAACCTTGAGGTCCTTTGCCTTTACTCTGTTAGTGTCTCCCATTATTACAGCCTCTGTTTTCTCCTTCCCTTGGCCCTTAGGCCCCTTGCCTTCTTAGCTGCAGAAGTAAGGCCACGGAAAGCCCTGCCGACTCTCTTGACTATGTTCTTAGTAAACTTATCAAGGGACTTCTCTTCCCTCTCTGCCAATATAACTTCATAAAACTTGTGCTGGCCGTCCTCCCCCACATAGTAGGAGTTTATGACCTCTGCATTCCTGTGCTTCCTCGCTGCCTTTTGCTCAGCTGCTACCTTCTGGTTAAAGGAAGGCTGCACATAGCGGTAGTTGTGCCTTGCAGACCTGCCAGCTTTGGGGTTCCTCCTCTTCCTAAGTCCCTTATCTATGCGAACCCTCACAACGAATATGCCCTTCTTAGCCTTGTAACCGAGGCTTCTTGCCCTTGCCAAATTCGTTGGTCTCTCTACCCTAACAACAGTGGGAGACTTCCTCCAAGTTGAGAGCCTCTCCCTAAAATGGGTTGGCCTCTCCTTGTATTCTTCTTGAAGTGTCTCCTTTATGTAATTGTAAGCTCCCATAATTAGCACCTATTCCTCTTGTTTTAACATAATAGCTTTAGCTATATCTCCTTCTGCCTTTTTAAGCAATTCGGTTGCCTCATCCTTACCCACTCCTGCCTGCTCCATAACAAGAGATATGTCCTCTTCGTTGTAAGGCAATTCTTCTGCCCTTCCAACAACTTGATATATCATCTTGCCCTGCATGTTCATCTCAACTACTTGAGGCTTTTTTATGACAAGAGTGGAGGTAGCAGTCTTAATGGTAACCTCCTCAGCATCCAGCTCCTTTGTCTTTATGCCGAGCTGCTTCATCATCTTCTGCATCTGCGAAGGATCCATCATAGTTATGCTACCCCTCTTGCTGCCTTGGCAACATCTTTTAAGTCTTCAACAACTTCAGACTTCCTTATAACGAGATGAGTAACGGGCGTTATCTTGTTAACTTCCTTAGCCACTTCCTTTGCGAACTTGCCAAGAAGGACCTCCCTAAGCAAATCCTCTTTGTTGAGAGTGCTTGCCTTCTTCTTGATGTTCTCAACAAGAGCTGCCCTGACATTTTTCTTGAGAACAGAAGAGACCTTCCTGAATGTTACGAGCATCGTCTTGAAACGAATTCTCTTATTGTCTTTTGTTGATACATCAACAACCTCGTGTATTACGCTCTTCCTCCTCCTAGCTAGAGAGCGTAGATAGCTGAAAGCAGTATCGTGGCCAGCAAAGGATGTGTTGGCGTTATCCTCCCCAACAGAGACAACCCTCAACTTGACAGTGGTGTAGAGGGAAGATGGGTCAAGCTTTCCATCCTGCAACTCCACAAGGGACAGTGGGATTATCCTCATGAGCAAGTTCTCTGACTTTGAGGAGAGAAGTTCCCCAACAACCTTGTTGCCAAACAACGAAGGAGCAACGATATTATAGGTCTTTCTCTGCTTTGACTTATCAACTTTTTTTGTTCCCTTTTTTCTTCTTGCCATAAAAATCACCTAACCAAAGCGGCCGCCTCATCTACCTTATACTTCCACGTAGCTGGTATTATGTGCCTCTTCTTGTAGTATTTTGCCAACCTATGAACCTTTGAGACGACATTGTTGTACTTGACCTTGTTATGAACATCTTTCCTATTCTTTTGAAGGTGTTGATACATCTTAACTGCTTTCTTGAGGAGGTTGAGCATATCCTCTGGGAACCTTGAATAGAGCTTCTCTTCTCTAAGGAATTGCACCATCGTCTTGCCAGTAAGGCCCCTGAAGGACGGAATACCATACTGGTCTCTCAATATAATACCTATCTGGGCAGTTGTATGTCCTTGCCTATAGAGTTTCCTCACTAAGTCCTCAATCTCCGCAGGAGAAGCCTCGACAAAGTCTGGCTTGCTCATAGCCCTCCCGGGCCTCCTGCTCTTACTCTTCCCTCTTTTCTTTGAATGTAATTTTGCCATAACATCACCTTGTGGCTTGAAGATAAGATTTCAATGCCATTAAGGAGTAATATCTATGGGATAGTTTAGTTTTTAAAGCTTGGTCTTCTGCAAAGGTTTTTTCATAGCCTTGAGGTATGAATATTGGGTCATAAGCAAACCCTCCAGTACCTCTTATCTCTTCTGAAATTACTCCCTTAACAGCTCCTGAAAATAACTTAATGCCATCGCCATCAACATATGCTATCACAGATTTAAAATGAGCAGAACGGTCTTCCTTGCCCTTCATAAGAGAAATTATGCCCTCCAAACCTATCTTAGAATGAACTATGGAAGAAAGGCTCCCGGGAAAACCTTTAAGAGCATCTATGAAAAGGCCAGAATCCTCAACAAATAAAGGAGCTTCAAATCTCTTTGATGCTTCAAGTGCCTTGTGCATGGCTATGTGTTCAAGAGAACCTCGTGGCTCCTCTAGGTCAAGCTCAGCCTGCTCAACATCGCCGAGGATTTCCTTCGCCTCTCTGAACTTTCCGCTGTTGGAGGTAACGAATAGCATCAATCCACCTCTTCTATTATGTCCTTCTTATAGCCAAGAGCTATTAGTATGTCCTTGACTTTTTTCTTGTGGTCCCCTTGTAATACTATGGAGCCGTCCTTTATGGCCCCACCACAGGCGAGCTTCCTCTTAAGAGCCTTGTATATCTCCTTTATCTGAGATTTCTCTATGCCGTCCACGACAGTCACATATTTGTTAAACTTGGCCTTTGTCCTCGATATCTTAATCCTGTGGACGGCCCCTTCCCTCTCTATTGCCTTACAGACGCAAAGGTCTTTAGGCAAATTACAAACAGAACAAATATCAACACTCAAAAGCTACGCACCACCAGATCTCTTTTCCCTTATTATGGTTTTTATCCTTGCTATTTGCTTCCTTATTGGCCTTGCCTTGGATGCTTCAGCGTCAGAAATAGCGATGATTTCTTTCCTGAGCTCCTGCTCTTTGGCGCTCAACTCCTCTATGCTCAACTCTCTAAGCTGCTCTAGCTTCTTTTTCATCTTTCCTCACCTCTTGGGGAGCAACTGTTTCCTCTACAATGCTCTCCTCCACCTTATTCTCCTCTACCAAATCGGGTTTTATCATTGATAGGAGTTCCTTCTTCGCTATCCTTACATTTATACCTATTATTCCTGCCTTTGTGACGGCGCTGTAGTTGCATAGGCCAACATACCTTGCGGGGTCGCCTGCTTTTGGAACAAAACCAGAAACAACCTTTACTTTTCTGGCCTTGCTACCCTTTGCTCCTAGCTTACCAACAGCGACGATCTCAACACCAAGAGCCCCTGCGCCCATCACATCCCTCATGAGCCTGTATAGGACACCCTTAACTCTCCTACCTCTCTCTATGTTCCTCGCTGCTCTCTTAGCTATTATGCGCGGCTCGAGCCAAGGTTCCTTAACCTCTATTATGCTTATCTTGGGGTTGTCTATGTGGAAATCATTCCTTAGGAGCATTATGAGCCTCTGCATCATCCTGCTCCTCCTGTTTATGAGCCTCTTAGGGTCAAGCATTTCTATGAATATGCGCGTCTCAACAGGAGACTTCTGTATAGAAACGCCTGCAACCCACACGTTCTCCAGCTCCTTCTCAAGGAACTCTGCGATGCGGGACTTAATAACTGCATCCTGTATGAATTTCTTCCTTATGCTCTCCATAACCATCATGAATCACCTTGACCATTAGTTGCTTCCTTCTTAGCAGGTTTTGCCTTAGCCTCCTTTCTCTCTGCCTTTTTCTCCTCTACTGCTTTTTCCTTGCTTTTCTTAGGCTGTTCTACTGCTTTTGTCGTCTCTTCCGGCTCTACCTTCTTTTTCTCTTCTGCCTTTGTGGGTTTTGCCTCTTCTTTAGTTGGCTTTGCTGTCTTTGTTGGCTTTGGCTTTGCTTCTTTCTTCTTCTCTTCTGGCCTTCTTTGCATAACGACAAGCTCAACCCTAGCCAACTCATAGTCGTGCCTTCCTCTCCTTCCCTTTGGCTGAACTCTATAATATGTCCTTTTCTTGTTGGCACAAGCGTGTTTTACGACGAGGTCAAACTCATTAGCTCCTTGTTGTGTCGCGTTAGCAACTGCATTCCTAAGAACTGCCAGCACTATGGCTGCTGCTTTCCTTGGATAACGGCCTTTCTGTCCCTGTAGCTCTCTCCTATGGGCGAGTTTCTTGTTGTGCTTCCTATACCTAATAGGTAGCTCTCCCTTAGCTGCCTTTTCCAAGAGCTCAAGAGCTTGTTCAACCTTCTTATACCTTATGTTGTCGCACACTGCTCCCAAGTCCTTGAAAGAAGCATTGACCTCCTCTATCCTTGCCTTCCCTACTATGTAATTGTCATCTTTTGGGATTAACATCGTATATGCCATAATCATCACTTCGCTCCTACGAACTTGCTACCTCTCGTAGCACCTATACCTGGGTTTGAGTGTCCCTTGAACTCTGTTGAGTAGGAGTACTCCGATAGCCTGTGGCCCAACTTATCTATTGTTATCTCTACTGGCTTCCACTCCTTGCCATTATAGACGTGGAAGGTTAGGCCAAGCCACTCTGGAATTATCACTGCCTCTCTTGTATGTGTCCTTATCGGCTTATTTACTCCTTTCTCTATCTTCTTCCTAACAGAATCTATGAGCTTCTTGAATTGGACATTAGTGCCGGCCAGTGCTCTCTTGAGGGCTCTCCTTGGCCTTGATTTTATCAATGCCATAAAGTCCTCCAAGGGCATTTTCTTCAATTCCTCTTCACTATAACCCTTAAATATGTCTTTTTCTCCCTTAGCCATTATTTAGCACCTCCGCTCTTTCTCTGCTTCCTACCAGTGTGCTTCGCCCTTATGTGGCCAACCTTCTGACCCGGTACGGCATTCTTATTGACAGTGGTCGGCTTACCTTCGTGGTGCTGCTTTCCACCGAATGGGTGGTCGTAAGCGCTCATCTTTACACCCCTGCTCTTAGGCCATAGCCTGTTCTTTGCCCTATGCTTATAATAAGCAACTCCTGCCTTGAGAAGAGGCCTCTCCTTAATACCGCCGCCAGCAGCGACGCCCAATTGAGCCCTTGCCTTCCCATCAACTGTTATGAGCTTATTGCTAGGCAATTTCAACTGAACCTTTGAACCGTCTTTCATCACAACAAGGGCATATGTGCCAGCAGAGCGCACAAACTTACCGCCATCTCCTGGCAATTTCTCAACATTATAAACATACATTCCCTCAGGAACAGAAGAAAGAGGCATTACATTTCCCATCTCAAGAGAAGCTGAGGAGCCGAGCTGTACTTCTTGACCAAGCTTCATACCCTCGCATGCTATGATGTTAGAGACTTCTCCATTCTCCAACATCACAGAAGCTATTATGGCATTCCTCGCGGGATCATCAACGAAATTGATGACTTGTCCCCTAAGGAAGCCCTCTTTCTCAGCCTCATCATAAGACCTGTAGGAGAGCTTGAGCTTGTATTTATGGCTCTTTGCCTTATATTTGGGTTGCTTCCCCTTACCTCTTATCTGTTGCTTAAGTTTCTTACCCATAAAATATCACCATCACGCCACATTAAGAGAAGTTGCGAGCTCCTCTACATTGACGTCCTTTGCGAACTTGACATAGGCAACCTTCCTGCCCCTTACTATATGCGTCCTTACATTATCCACCTTAGCATTAAAAAGCTTTTCTACCTCGTCTTTTATGGACTGCTTCGTTGCTCTGCTGTCTACTACAAAAGGTATTGTGTTCTCCTTTGTTGTGAGTTTGAGAGCTTTTTCAGTCCTAACAACTCCCTTTATCATTCGTTCCACCTCTTGGAAAGCTCCTCTATGGCCTTCTTAGTAAATACTGTGAGCCTCCCCGCGTGTGTCCCAGGAGCTAAGTCCTTGACTTTGAGAAGAGCCGTCGTTGTGGCATCAGCTCCCGCTATGTTGGAAGCTGCTTTAACAATGGAAAGTTCCTCCTTGCCCGCAACAACTAAAGCTGTCTTGGGGTGTTTCTTGTTGCGCCCTCTCTTAATGGATGCCCTTTCCAAATCAGCTGGGAACAGCTTGGAAAACAAGGAGTAGAGCTCTTTTGTCTTTGATATGTTGCCCTCTATTATTATAGGGACATCACCATCTATCTTGTGGCCTCTCGCAATAACAAGCTCCTTATTCGCTGTTGCTCCTATGGCGCTCCTAAGGGCAAGGTCGTGCTCCTTCTTGTTAATTTTCTCAGCAAGTTTCTTGGTTGGCTTGGGTGGGTGTGCCCTCCTACCGCTAACTGCTGATGGTATGTACCTAACCCTGCCCGGAACTCCTCCACCGAAGAATTCCCTGGGCAACCTTGATTGACCCCTATTCTTCAATGTAGCGTATGCCTCTTTCCTACCTATATAGCGAGCGCTAGTCTCAAGCCCTGCCCACCTGTAGCTTCCTTTTGGTTGGAAGAGCTTGCTTTCCTCAGCAAGGACTGCCCTCCTTATTATCTCCTCTCTATAATCAGTAGAGAAGACTGGAGGGAGGGCTAGCTCTCCACTTTCCTTGCCATCAACACCATATACTTTTGCTTTCATAAATATCACCTACTAATTCTTGGAGCTATTGTCAATGAATGAGAGCTTGGGCTCAACAGTTTCTCTCTTCCTTATGGAATGTCTTAACCTAACAACCCTCTTGACAGGGCCCGGTATGGAACCCTTAAGGACTATGAAGTCATTCTTAACTACGCCATAGTATGGCCAGCCGCTCTTGGGGTTTATGTCCTCTGCCTTCTCCTTTGTGAATACTCCAAGAACAAGCTTGTTTATCTCTGTCCTCTTGTGGTAGCCCATCTGACCGGGCATAGGAGCAGTATACTGCACATAACCGGGCTTGAAAGGTCCAAGAGTTCCAACGTGCCTAACCTTGCCCGTTGCTTTCCTCCTCTGAGTAGATACTCCGAACCTCTTAACAGGACCTTGCCAACCCTTACCTTTTGTCACTGCAACAACATCAACAAATGAGCCAGTCTTTATTACATCAGCAACAGAGAGCTGCTTACCGAGGAGCTCCCTACCATATGTGAGTTTCTCTTCTGTGTTGGCTCCTCCAACGCCCAATTCCATCCTCTCTATGTGCTTTTTACCTGTACTTGTAGATGCAGGTTGTGCATAAGCTAGGAGCCTTACATCATATGCTTCTGCTTCAATCCCCTCCTTAATGGATGACTTAGGCTTCTTTTTGGCACCTAATGGTTTCATAACATCATTATCGTCACTGAACTCATCGTAATTAGAGCCATTAGCAAGAACCCTAACACCGTAGACGGCCATAGGTGGAGCTTCTATAATTGTTGCTCCTCCGAAGACTTCCATACCTTTCCTTGGGCCCTGCCTTGACTCAACCCAACTCACAGTAGTCATACCTGCTTTATATCCAGCAAAACCAAGAACAGACTTCTCAGTTGAGTCTGGCCAAGCATTGACTCTCTTTACGTGTCTCTTAGCTCTTTTCCTTGGCCTAACGGCCATTGAACCTTTCCTAGGTTTCCTAATATCTACCATGTAATCACCTGCGTTGCCCCCGAAGGGGTCGCCAAAACGATACCTCAATGCTATACTGCTATTAATGCAACATAAGAGGCATCTCTACCATTTATCTTAGAATATATTTAAAAAGTTGTGGGTTCCTGGTAAGCCGAGATGCCACAACATCACAGTAGCACTTCAGCCATCACGGGCAAGTGGTCTGAAACAACAACAGGCACAGTGGCATAGGTTGTAAAAGTAATGTTAGGAGTAGTGAATATATAGTCAAGGACTCTGTTAGGTATATGTGCAGGGTATGTGTAATAATCTGTAAGGGATTCTTTGCTCCTCTTGGAAAAGAATACAGAGAGTCCATTGAGCACTCCTCTGTAAACGGCTGTTGCTATCATAGACATAGACATGTCCTTGGAGTAATCATCCTCATCTCCCTCGTCTCCCTCTAATCCATTGAAACGCCTCTTTGCCTGAGTTAGGGGTATGGTATTGAAATCACCGCCAACAAGAACGGGTATCTTGCTCTTCTTTATGGCAGTTAGGAGCTCAAGCACTTGCGCCTCCCTTATGAGAGAAACTCCCCTTATAGGCCTCCCCAATACCCTCGTTATCTCATACACTATGTCGTTCATTGTGTGGACACTCATTACCCTAACTGCTCGTTTGCCAACTCTCGCTATAATCTCTGAATAGCCTTTCGTCTCATTGAGGAGGTGTGCAACATAGGATAACTGCCGTGGGAGAGAGCCAGTGCCAAAATTGTGGAAGGAGAACTGCTCAATAGGATACTTTGACAGTATTGCAGTGCCAAAACTCCTATTAAGGACGCTCCCAAGCTTGGAAAATGGCCACACACTAAATAATGGAGAGGCTACTCTCTTATGGTGTAGGCCAAGGGCAACATAAGGGTAGTTGGCTTTCTCAGCTATGTAATGTGCCTGGTTTATGTTAGAAGTTCCCTCCCACGAGAAATCTACCTCCTGTAAACACACCACATCGGGAGAGAGCCCCCTAATCTCTCGTGCTACAGAGCAGAGGTTATGGAGGAGTTCCTTCTTGGATATCCTCTGCAAGAAGGCTCCCCTTGGACCATGGCCTGTGTTTATGTTGAGCGTCATTATAGAGATTCTCATCCCAACTCCTCATAGAACTTCTTTGCCTTAAGGGCATCTCCTTCTATGTTGGGACTCTCGCTTATTGCAGTTCCCTCAACGCCAAAATCTTTCCAGGCCTTAACCATATCCTTCCATTTAAGCCTTGCTTCCTCGCTATCAAATGGCACGTGGTAACGCTCCCCCTTATCGCTGTATACTACAGCAGAGAAGTGGAAATGGACACTCCTTACTGCTCTCTTGCCGAGTTCCTTCTCCATCTTCTCTAAGACGGAATAAAAACCATCGTAATTGTTGATACCTTCCCCATAGCGTGCCTCAAGATGTGCGAAGTCTATGCAAGGTAAGATGCCGTCAACCTCAGAGCATAGTGAGAGGAGCTCCTCTATATTGCCAAATTGGCTATGCTTGCCCATCAACTCTGGCCTCAACATTATGTTGGCTAGACCTTTGCTCTCCATCTCTTCCCTTACCTTCAAGTATTCTTTCTTAACATTAGTATAGACAGTGCCCTTGTCCATGCCCAAGTAGAAGGCAGAGTGCACGACTATGTTGTTGGCACCACACCATTGGGCAGCTTCTGCAGCCTTGATTATTCTTGCCCTGCTCGCCGCTCTCTTCTCCTTTTCCTTGGCATTGAGGTTTATGAAATAAGGTGCGTGGACAGTAAGGAAGACATCCTCTTTCTCTGCCTCCTGTCTTATTTCCTTGCCATAACTCTCCTCCTTGATATATACTTGCCTCACGAACTCAAGCTCCATAACATCCAAGGAGAGTTCCCTAACTCTCTCTATTCCATCTTCTGTCTTCCTCGTCTCTGTGGAGAGGGGGACTCCGGCAGTACCTATCCTAAGCATAACACATTATCTAATTTATAATATAAAAGAGTATGGGTTGGCTAATGCTAAACATATGCTAAGTCATAGAGAAGAGAAAATCTCTGCTACTGCATTGTGGTCGCAAGTCCTAACTGCTCTTACCAATTCAATTAACTTACTCCTATGTCTGAAATGCTTGTAAGTTGCTAGCTCTTCCTCTCCACCTTTCTTTATGCCATCAAGAACAGCAGCCAAATGATTCCCCTCATAAGTGTATGTAATAGCCTCCAATAGTGGGACATAGAAATGGAGCATCTTCAAATCCCTGAAGATATAATAAAGGGAAGAGAGAGCCCATATACACGGTGAAGAATACAGACTTTTACCTTTGTTGCTGCTTTCTTCAATCGTTGAGTTAGCGAGGACATTAGCAACTATGCCGGAGAACTCTTTATCATAATGCTTACTATCGATTATTTCGATTAGCTTTGTTAGGATGGGCTCTGTAAAAATTGGTTGTGAGAATAAGATGGCAGTGTTGAGAGGTGCTATGAGGTTATCGCTAAATTTAGGAGAAGAAAGCAATGTAGAGAGGTGTGTTAGATTGAGAACAGAAAGAAATTCCGAACTTGTTTGTAGCACATAGATAAGAGAAGGAAGTAAGGAGTAGTTCCACTTACTGTTGCTAAGTATCTCTTCAAGTTTGTCAACAACATCATAAGCTGTAGAGTGGGGGAACTTCCCACATAGCCTCTTCACTGCCAAAAACAAGTCATCGTGCTTAGACAACTCCCTGCTTAAGAAACGTGATAGGAGTGGGATAGACTCATTATAATATGTGACGAATATGTTTAAGCGGCGGTGTCCGTCTGGTTTGGCTCTTACAAATGTTGGAAGCCTCGTTATCCTCCTTCTTGCCATAAAATAATGTATGATAAGGCCATAAAAAGCAAGCCCTTGCTAACTTACTATATTACTACGGCAGTAGCATATGCCATTAAAAGCATTCCGCAAGACTATGTTATCACGTGGTGGTTAAATGAAGAGGTTTGCGGGGTGTTGGGTTCTCCGACAAGAAGAGAGGAGCAAAGCATAAGAATATAGACATAGTTCTACCCACAAAGAAGTCTCTTCCTACTTTTGTTATTACTTTTGCCACTAGCCTTAGGTTTGTAGGGTTGCACAACTACTATGTGGTTGGGTTTAGGCCAAGAATACTAAAAGAGGTGTCCATATGGATAGAAGCATAGATGAAGGAATGAGTGAGTATGTTGGTAGAGTTGAAAAGAGGTTAGATAGGGACGTTAGGATATTTGACACAACATTGAGAGATGGCGAGCAAACTCCAGGAGCTGCTCTTTCCCTTAATGAAAAGCTTGAGATAGCCAAAATACTTGATGATGTTGGGGTTGATGTCATAGAAGCTGGCTTTCCAGCAGTTAGCAAAGGAGAACTCAACACCGTTAGAGAAATAGGTAAAGAGGTTGGCTGTGAAGCCATAGGGCTCGCAAGAACTAAGAAAGAGGACATAGATGCTGTAATAGATGCTGGGCTTAATTCCTGCCACACATTCATAGGGACTAGCAAGCTACACAGGGAATACAAGCTTCGTATGAGCAAGGAAGAAATAAAGGAAAAAGTCAGAGAGGCAGTATCATACATTAAGGAACACGGCATGGTGTGTGAGTTTTCTTGTGAGGATGCAACGAGGACAGAATTGCCATATTTGAAAGAAGTATATAGGGCTGCTGTTGAAGCAGGCGCAGATAGGATAAATGTGCCAGATACAGTAGGAGTTATGACACCAAGAGCTATGTCCTACTTGATAGGAGAGTTAAGGAAGGTGGTGGACGTTCCCATAAGCGTGCATTGCCACAATGATTTCGGCCTTGCTGTTGCTAACTCCCTGGCCGGCATAGAGGCAGGAGCATCACAGGTTCACTGCACTGTCAACGGAATAGGAGAAAGAGCGGGTAATGCATCTATGGAGCAGGTAGCTGTTTCTCTATACAAGTTCTATGGAAAGAAAACAATAGAACTAAGCAAGATAAGTTGGCTTAGCGAGGTTGTTGAGAAATACTCAGGCATACCAGTAGCTATTAATGCACCAGTAGTTGGGAGGAACGCATTCTCTCACGAGAGCGGCATACATGTGCACGGCATTATGAAAAAGGCACTTACATACGAGCCATACAGCCCCTCACTTGTTGGAGCTAGGAGGGCGATAATACTTGGAAAGCATAGCGGGAGTCACGCCATAAGGAGAATATTAGAAGAGGAGGGAATGGAAGCTAACGACGAAGAAGTAGGGGAAATACTGCAAAGAGTCAAGTACACGAGAGAAAAGGGAGAAGTTATAGGAGATAAGGAAGTCATAAGCATAGCTAGGGAAGTGCTCGGCATAGAAAAAAAGGATGGCATAACTATGGAAGAGTTCGTAGTTACGACGAGCGATGGGGCCATCCCCATAGCAGCAGTAACACTCAACATAAATGGAAGGAGAGTCACTACGAGCGGCGTTGGAGTAGGTCCAATAGATGCAATAACTGAGGCTATAAGGAAAGCAGTAGAGGAGTTGCCTGAGCTGAAGCTCTCAAAATATAGGATAGATGCCATAGGAACTGGAACTAAGACAATAGGAGAGGTATTCATAAAACTTGAGAGCAAAGAAGGAGATGTCTATTTCGGAAGGGGAGCGAGCAAAGACATAGTAAAGGCGAGCACAGATGCGTTCATAGATGCATACAACAAGGCATTAAAGAAAAAACAGAGGAGCTAATCCTCCTCTTCTGCGAATTTTTTTATCTCCTCAAAGTGCTGGACTATGAGCCTTGCCTTGTTTTTCCCAAACCTAAATGGATATTGGTCATTCTCGTCTCTCTTTAAGATGACTATCTTGTTTCCCTTAAATTCTCCAAATTCAATCATTTTCTTACCTCCTATATGGGCAACGCCCTACGCCCCGGCCGGGACTTGAACCCGGATCTGCGGCTCGACAGGCCGCGATGCTAGCCCTTACACCACCGAGGCAACAACTCTACATTATGAGGGGTCACTATTAAAAACTTATACTCTTGTGACGGATTCAACCTCAACAGAAGAGACGCCGTCTATTGAAGAGATAATTCCCTCAACATCGGGAGAGCCCTCCGCATCGCTGCTCATAACAGCAACTTTCAGCACCTTTATGCCGAAGCCGAGCTCCTCTATTGCTGAGTCGCTTACTTGCAGTTTCTCCTTTATTGCTCCAAGAACATTATCTATGTTGTCTGGGTTTTCAACATGTACTTTTACAGTGACAACTACATCTCCCATAAAATTCACCTTAGGGGAGTTTGCACCATAAGTTTTAAAAAATCCCTTTCCTAAATCTTCTTATGGCAAGAGTTCCCTCCACTATAAAGT